>JBFGBS010000196.1:0-4937 GCA_041567475.1 Arthrobacter sp. | reverse complement strand
GCACCTCCCCGGAGCCGTCTTCGTGGATCTTGGCGCCGAACTCGCCGGCCCGGCCGACCCCAACCGCGGCCGGCACCCGCTGCCGGCGCCGGAGCAGTTCCAGGCATCCGTCCGCCGCTGGGGCGTCCGCGACGGCGACGTCGTGGTCGCCTACGACGACAGCGGCAACATGGCGGCAGCGCGGTTGTGGTGGATGTTGCGGCACGCCGGTTTCCAGACCGTATCCCTGCTCGACGGCGGCCTGGCCGCGTGGCGCGCCGCCGGATACCCGCTGGCGAGCGGCGAGGAGCAGCCGCCCGCCGGGGATGTCACGCTCGGCGCGGACGCCATGCCGACCATTGACGCCGACCAGGCCGGTGCCTGGGCGCGTGGCGGATTCCTCCTCGACGCCCGGGCAGGGGAGCGCTACCGCGGCGAGTTCGAACCGGTCGATCCCCGGGCCGGACACATCCCGGGCGCCGTCAGCGCCCCCACCGGTGCCAACCTCGCCCCTGACGGGAAGTTCCTGCCGTCGGCGGACCTCAAGGAACGCTTCCGCGCGCTGGGGCTGCGGCCGGACGTGCCCACGGCCGTCTACTGCGGCTCCGGCGTCACGGCGGCCCACGAAATCGCGGCCCTGGAGATAGCAGGTTTCCCGGCGGCGCTGTATCCGGGGTCCTTTTCCGAGTGGTCCAACAACCCGGCGAATCCGGTCGCGACGGGACCAGGCGAAGACAACTAATGACCGGTATCGCTGTCAGCGGACGAATTAGATAACGGAACGGCAACGGGCGTAACGTCAGACTATGACTCCCGGACGCCCCGTACCCCCGCCACTCGCCACCCCCCTGCCCGACCTGGGCGACGCCCGGCTGGACGACAACGTCCAGGCCGACGGCAGCACCCTCGTTGCCGCCTACGGCTCCACTTCCGCAGACAGCGGCCTCGTCCCGCTGACCGTCGCGCGCCGCGCCCCCAAGGCCCACGACGTCGAGATCTCCATCGACTTCGTCGGCCTCTGCCACTCCGATGTGCACGCCACGCGCGGGGAATGGGGCGGCGACAAGTACCCGCTCGTCCCCGGCCACGAAATTGTCGGCCGCGTCAGCCGCGTCGGCTCCGACGTCGACGACTTCGCGGTCGGCGACCGCGTCGGCGTCGGCTGCATGGTCGATTCCTGCCGCGAATGCGATGCCTGCCTCGACGGCCTCGAGCAGTACTGCGAAAACGGCATGATCGGCACCTACGGCGCCGAAGACCCCCGCAACGCCAACACCGTCACCCAGGGCGGCTACGCCACCTCCATCGTGGTGGACCGCAACTACGTTCTGACGATCCCGGAGGGTCTGGACCCGGCCGCCGCCGCGCCGCTGCTCTGCGCCGGCATCACCACGTACTCGCCGCTGAACCACTTCGAGGTTGAAGAGGGCGACGTCGTCGGCGTCGTCGGCCTCGGCGGGCTCGGCCACATGGCCGTCAAGATCGCCAAAGCCATGGGCGCCGAGGTGACCGTCTTCACCACCTCCGAGAAGAAGTTCGCCGCGGCCCGTGAACTCGGCGCCGACGACGTGATCCTCTCCAAGGACGCGGCCGCGATGGCCGCCGCGAACCGCAGCATCGACGTCATCATCGACACCGTCGCCGCACCGCACGACCTCAACCCGTACTTCCGCACGCTGCGCCAGGACGGCGCGCTGTTCCAGCTGGGACTGCCCTCCGAAGCCATGCCTCCGGTCAACCCGGGAGCGCTCATCAGCCGACGGATCGCCTACGCCGGGTCGCTGATCGGCGGTATTGCCGAGACCCAGGAGATGCTGGACTTCTGCGCCGAGCACGGCGTGGTCTCCGACGTCGAAATGGTGACCGCGGACCAGTTGAACGAGGCCTACGACCGGATGGTCGCCGGCGACGTGAAGTACCGGTTCGTCCTGGACGTGAGCACGCTGCACGCCCCGTCGGGGAGCGCCGACGCATGAGCACCATCTTCTCCCGGATCATCAACGGTGAAATCCCGGGCCGGTTCGTCTGGCGCGAGGACGACGTGGTGGCGTTCCTGACGACGGGTCCGCTGGCCGACGGCCACACTCTGGTGGTTCCCACCGAGGAAGTCGACCGCTGGACCGACGCAGCGCCCGAGCTGCTGGCCCGGGTCATGGAGGTGGCACGCAGGATCGGTGCCGTCCAGGTGGACGTCTTCGACGCAGCCCGGGCAGGCCTCATCGTGGCAGGTTACGAGGTTAACCACCTGCACGTCCACGTCTGGCCCTCCAACTCGATGGCCGACTACGACTTTGGTTCCGCGGATCAGAATCCCGACCCGGCCCGGCTTGATGCCAACGCGGAAAAGCTCCGCGACGGGCTGCGGGCTGCAGGCTACACCGAGCAGGTCCCGACGGCCTGACCGGCCCCTGACCCGCAAAAAGCGACACCGCGCTGGCGTCGGCCTCCTGCCCTCCGGGGCATCAGGCCGGCGCCAGCACCTTGTTAAGGGCCGCCCGGATCCGCTTCTCGGAAACCGAATACGCGGTCCCCAGTTCGACGGCGAACAGGCTCACCCGCAGTTCCTCGATCATCCAGCGGACGTGGGTCAGCTCGGCTCCGGCGCGGCGGCCGGGCAGCAGGGCCGACACGGCGTCGTCGTAGTCGTCCTCGATCGCCTGGACGGCGGCCATGTGCTGGGAGTCGCGCTGGACGTTCCCGGGCAGCTTCTCGAGCCGCTTTTCGATGGCCGCCAGGTACCGGGGCAACTGGCTGAGCTGGGCGTAGCCCGTGCGGGCCACAAAACCGGGGAACACCAGCTGCTCCAGCTGGCTCCGGACGTCGTTCAGGGCGCTGATCAGCGCCAGGCTGGTGGTTCCCTTGAGCTGCTTCTCGATCCGGCGTGTGCTCGCAAGGATGCGCTCGACGACGGCGGTCACCGTGAAGACGGTGTCGATCAGTTCCGCCCGGACATTCTCGTAGAGCGCCCGGAAGGACGCCTCATCCCACGGCAGCGCGGCCGGCGTGAGCTTGTCGATGGCCGCGAGGGCGCAATCGGCGATCAGGGCGGACACGGAGCCGTGCGGGTTCTGGCTGAAGGTCAGCTTCTCCGTGTTGTTCAGGTGCTCCAGGACGTAGCGGTCCGGCGCCGGAACCTTCAGGGCCAGGAGCCGGATGACCCCGGCACGCATGGCCTGTTCCTGCTCGGAGCTGGTCTGGAACAGGCGCAGGGCCACGGAGCTGCCCTCGTCCACCAGCGCGGGGTACCCGGTGACGGTGTGCCCCGCCACGATGCCCTGGACCTGGCGCTGAATGGTCCCGAAGGACCAGTCGGTGAGTCCGGACTGCTCGGCGAAGCCGCCGGGCGCACCTGCCGGGCGCGTTGCGGCGGCACCGGCCGGGGACGTTGCCGTCTGGCTGCCGGCCTTGCTGCGGCCGGCTGCCTTGCCGGGTGACCGCCCGGACGTCCCGGATCCTGGCGCGGTCGTCGCCGGGGTGGCGCCGAGTGATTCCGCGATGGCCCGCCGGGTGGCCGGGGCGAGGCGTTCCTGCAGCGCCGGGAGGTCCTTGCCTTCGTCCAGGACCTTGCCGCGGGAATCCACGACCCGGAAGCTGACCCGCAAGTGCGCCGGGACGGCGTCCCAGTTCCAGAGCCCCGGCGGAATGACCTGCCCGCGGATCCGGCGCAGCACGAGCTCCAGCGAGGGCTCCAGCTCATCCGCGGCGGGATCGAAGTCCGCCTCGAGGGCCGCCACGGCCTGGCGCGCCACGTCCGGGGCGGGCACGAAGTTCTTGCGCACCTGCTTCGGCAGCGACTTGATCAGCGCGGTGACGAGTTCGACGCGCTGGCCCGGGATCAGCCAGCGGAACGCGGCGTCGTCGAGCTGGTTCAGGAACAGCACCGGGACCTCGGCGGTGACGCCGTCGGACGGATTGGGCGGCGAACCGGGCGCGACAGGGTGGAACTCGTAGCTCAACGGCAGTTCAAAACCCTTGTGCAGCAGCGTCTTGGGATAGGCGGCGTCGTCCAGCCCGTCGGCGTCCTCGCTGATCAGCAGGGCCTGGTCGAAGTCCAGCAGCGCAGGGTCCTGTTGCCGGGCGTCCTTCCACCACTTGTCGAAGTGCCGTTCGGAGACAACGTCCTTGCCGATCCGGGCGTCGTAGAACTCGAAGAGGGTTTCGTCGTCGACGAGGATGTCGCGGCGGCGCATCCGGGCCTCCAGCTCCTCGACCTCATGGAGCAGGGCACGGTTGCGGTGGAAGAACTTATGGTGCGTCTGCCAGTCGCCCTCCACGAGGGCGTGCCGGATGAACAGCTCCCGGCACAGCTCCGGTTCGACCCTGCCGTAGTTGATGCGGCGGCTGGGAATGATGGGCACGCCATAGAGCGTGACCTTTTCATGCGCCATCACCGAGCCCGTCTTCTTGGACCAGTGCGGCTCGCTGTAGTTGCGTTTGACCAAATCCGGTGCGACCTGCTCGGCCCAGAGCGGATCGAACTTCGCAGCGACCCGGGCCCACAGCCGGCTGGTCTCGACGAGCTCGGCGGCCATCACGAACGTGGGGGACTTCTTGAACAGTGCCGAACCGGGGAAGATCGCGAAGCGGCTGCCGCGGGCGCCGGCATACTCGCGCTTGCGCTCGTCCAGGATCCCGATGTGGCTCAGCAGCCCGGAGAGCAGGCTGATGTGGATGCCCTCGTGGAGGCCCACCGGGTCCGCGAGCCGGCCGCTGTCCAGGCTGATGCCCAGCGGCCGGGCCAGCTGGCGGAGCTGGGCGAAGAGGTCCTGCCATTCCCGCACACGCAGGTAGTTGATGAATTCGGCACGGCACAGCCGGCGGAACGCGGAGGAGGAGAGCTCCTGCTGCTTTTCCTGCACGTAGTTCCACAGGTTCAGGAAGCCGGTGAAGTCCGAGTTCTCGTCCCGGAACCGGGCGTGCTTTTCGGCGGCGAGCTGCTGCTTGTCGGTCGGGCGCTC
>JBFGBS010000195.1:0-4937 GCA_041567475.1 Arthrobacter sp. | reverse complement strand
GCGCCCACCTCGTCAGTCACCTGCGCGCCCGCGGGTACGACGTGGTGGACCACGGACCCGAGGTCTACGACGCCCTCGATGACTACCCGTCCTTCTGCATCAACGCCGCCCGCGCCGTCGTCGCTGACCAGGAAGCCGGCACCCACGCGCTCGGTATCGTCCTGGGCGGGTCCGGCAACGGCGAACAGATCGCCGCCAACAAGGTCGCCGGCGTGCGTGCCGCCCTCGCCTGGAACCTCGCCACCGCCCGGCTGGCCCGCGAACACAACGACGCCAACGTCGTCGCCGTCGGCGGACGCCAGCACAGCGTCGAGGAGGCGACGGAAATCATCGAGGCCTTCCTGACCGAGCCGTTCAGCCACGATGAGCGCCACATCCGGCGGATCGGCAAGATCGCCGCCTACGAGCGCACGGGTGAGGTTGTCGAGTAGTGCCCGAAGGGCATTCGGTCCACCGCCTGGCGCGCCAGTTCAGTGACGTCTTCGCGGGGGAGCGCCTGGCGGTTTCAAGCCCGCAGGGCCGGTTCGCCCCCGGTGCCGCCCGGCTGGACGGACAGGAGCTCACCTGCGTGTTTGCGCACGGCAAGCACCTGTTCCTGGGGTTCGGGCACGGCCTGGTCCTGCATGTCCATCTTGGCCTCTACGGCGCCTGGGACTTCGGCGGCGATACGACGTTCCGTGGCGCCTCAAGTATCGGCGCGCCCCGCAAAGTGGGGGAGCGGGAGGTCTACGGCGATGAGACAGCCGCTTCCCCGGCCTACGCCGGCCCGCCCGAACCGGTTGGCGCCGTCCGGGTGCGGCTGGCCAGCGCCCATGGCTGGGCCGATCTTCGCGGTGCGACCACGTGCGAGGCGATCACCCAGGCTGAAGCCGACGCCGTAACCGCCCGCCTGGGGCCGGACCCGCTGCGGAACCGTCCCGGCGACCGCGCCCGGTTCGCCGACGCACTGCGGTCCCGGCGGACACCGGTCGCTGCCCTGCTGATGGACCAGAAGCTCATTGCCGGAATCGGCAACGTCTACCGCGCAGAACTGCTCTTCCGGCAGCGCCTCAACCCGTGGCTGCCCGGCACTGCCCTGACGGCCGCGGCCGCCGAACGCCTCTGGGACGACACCGTGGCGATGATGTCCGACGGCGTCCGGGACGGCCGGATCATCACGACGCCGTCGAGCTACTGGGGCGGCTCCGAGGCAGGGATGCCGGCCCCCGACGAAGCGCACTTCGTCTACCGGCGCCATGGCCGGGACTGCCGGGACTGCGGACACACCGTGGCCTTGACGGACCTGGGCGCCCGCAAGCTGTACTGGTGCCCGGGCTGCCAGCCGGCCGCCGCGACACGCCCGTAGGCCAAGCCCCCCGGGCTCAGGCGGCGCTCAGGCGGCCCGGATCACTTCCCGTCGTCCGGCACGTCGGCTGCCGTGTCCGCGCCGATTCCGCTCAAAACGTCGAGGTACTCCAGCGTTTTGTCACTGACGTGCCGCACAGCCAACAGGGCCTCGCGGAAGACTGCTCGTTCGGTATCGTCGCCGAGCCTGCCCCGGAGGTCCTCGACCGTTTCGATTCCTTGGCGTTCGAAGACGCCCGTCATGTCATCAACCTGGGCGAGACGGCCCGGGGATGGCCAATCGATGACTTCCGAGAGCGTGCCCGTAGCGAGGTGCCGGCGGAAGCCGCTCGTCGTGGCGGCCTCCGGCCACGCCGCCACCAAGGCGTCCACGCGCGGCTTGACGGTCGCGCTGTAGTTCTGCCGCCGCTGCAGCGCGGCATCGACAAGGATGGCTCCGATGTGGTCCCAGCCGCGGCTGGCTTCAGCCGGGGATGCGGTGTCGTGGGCATCCGTTGGCGCCGGAGGATTGGCAGCATCATTGTCGGTAGTCATACCTGAATACTTTCACGGGCCGGGGCAGCGCGCGGCCGGTGCCGGATCCTGGGCTCCCCGTCGGCAGCGCGCGGCTCCGCCGGCCTGAGCCCACAAAAAAGCCCCTCCGAAGAGGGGCTTTCTGTTCTCTACCAGTTTCCTCCCGAAACGCCCGGAGGCTGGGCTGGCAAGTGCGGAGGGGACGACGGGAATCGAACCCGCGTAATCAGTTTGGAAGACTGAGGCTTTACCATTAAGCTACGTCCCCGTGGTCCCGTATTTTCACGGGTCCAGCTGGACAACTCGAAAATCATAGCAACGGCCCCCTCGGCTTTGCAAATCCGGCGCTCCGGGCCGAAGCGCCCATTCCCGGGCCGTAGCGCCCGCAGGACGGTACGGTTCAAGGCGCCCGGAGGCATGCTTGACCGGCGCCCGTCAGTGCAGCGTCCGGGTGGTGACCGCGGGGGACGTTAGGGGGTCGGCGGGGGAGAATGCGACCCGAAGCAGGATGCCGGTGTCAAATGTGCAATTCGCCGGAAAATAACCGTAGACTGTTCTGTGCACTTACGGGGTGTAGCTCAGCTTGGCTAGAGCGCCTGCTTTGGGAGCAGGAAGTCGCAGGTTCAAATCCTGTCACCCCGACTCTGCGAGGATTGCCAGAACGTGGCAATGCAGAACCCCACCCCCTAAAACCAGGAGTACTTAGACTGTGAAGAGCGCTGTCGAGAACCTCACCCCCACGCGGGTCAAGCTCAATGTTGAGGTCCCCTTCGAGGAACTGAAGCCCAGCATCGCAGAGGCATACAAGACTGTTGCTTCTCAGATCCAGGTCCCCGGTTTCCGCAAGGGCAAGGTCCCCTCCAAGCTCATTGACCAGCGCGTCGGCCGTGGCTACGTCCTGGAGACGGCCATCAACGAAGGCCTCAACGGCTGGTACCAGGCTGCCGTGCAGGAAACCGGAATCCGGCCGCTGAGCCGTCCCGAGGTCGAGATCACCGAGGTTCCGGACCCGTCCGCCACCGACGGCGAACTCAAGTTCCACGCCGAGGTTGACGTCCGCCCGGAAATCGAACTGCCCGACTACGCCGGCCTCAAGGTTGAAGTAGCTGCCGCCGAGTCCTCCGACGCCGACGTCGAGAAGTCCCTCGATGAACTGCGCGGCCGCTTCGGCACGCTGAAGTCCGTCGACCGTCCGGCCGCCGACGGCGACTTCCTGACGATCGACATCGCGGCTTCCATCGACGGCGCCGAGGTCGACTCCGCCGCCGGCCTGTCCTACCAGGTGGGCGCAGGCACCATGCTCGAAGGCCTCGACGAGGCCGTCACCGGCCTCAGCGCCGACGAGGATGCCATCTTCGAGACCACCCTCGTGGGTGGCGATCACGCCGGCGAGTCCGCACAGGTCAAGGTCACCGTCAAGTCCGTCAAGGAACGCGAACTGCCGGAAGCCAACGACGACTTCGCCCAGCTGGCCAGCGAATTCGACACCCTGGCTGAGCTCCGCGAGGATCTCGCCAAGCAGGCTGCCGAGTCCAAGGTTGTCGAGCAGGGCGTAGAGGCCCGCGACAAGGTTCTGGACAAGCTCGTCGAGCTCGTCGAGGTTCCCGTCCCGGCGTCCGTCGTTGAAGAGCAGCTCGAAGCCCACTTCAAGGCCGAGAACGCCCACGGTGAAGGCGAGCACGACACCGACGAGCACCGCGCCGAGGTCAAGGCCAACACCGAGCGTGCCTTCCAGAACGAGATCATCCTTGACGCCATCGCTGAAAAGGAAGAAGTCAGCGTCAGCCAGAACGAGCTGATCGACTACATCGTCACCACCGCCGGCCAGTACGGCATGGACCCGAACCAGTTCGCCCAGATCATCGATCAGAGCGGCCAGGTCCCCATGATGGTTTCCGAGGTCCGCCGCCGCAAGGCCCTGGCCGTTGTCTTGGGCCAGGCCGAGGTTACCGACTCCGAGGGCAACAAGGTTGACCTGAGCGACTTCGTCCGTCCCGGCGACGAAGCGGCTCCCGTCGCGGCGGACGCCGCTGAGGAAGCCGACGTCGAGGGTTCCGACGAAGCAGCCGCAGAGGCCGCTCCGAGCGATGACCCGGCAGCAGTGAAGTTCTAGCATCTGCCCCTGGCGGATACTGCCGGCAGCCCCTGGATCCCTGATCCGGGGGCTGCCGCATTTAAGCCGGACGGCACTGCGCCCGGTCCCGTCGACGCAGCCCGGTCCAATCGTGCGCCGTCAGCGAACAGCCCGTGGCCCGCGCACAAACACGCCGGGAAAACGGTTAGTGTCCATGTAGGAAAGTTCAGTGATGTCGTTCAGTGGCATCACCGTCGCCAGCGAGAGGTTAGTACACATGTCACAGCAAGCACCGGCTCCCCGGATGGCCACGGTCGATCCGGCCGCCCAGGATAACTACATCTACAACCGCCTGCTGAAAGAGCGCATCATCTGGCTCGGTTCCGAGGTCCGCGACGAGAACGCCAACGCGATCTGCTCGCAGCTGCTGCTGCTCTCGGCCGAAAACCCCGAGAAGGACATCTACCTCTACATCAACTCGCCCGGCGGCTCGGTGACCGCCGGCATGGCGATCTATGACACGATGCAGTTCATCCCGAACGACGTCGTCACCGTCGCTACCGGACTGGCGGCCTCGATGGGGCAGTTCCTGCTCTCCTCCGGCACCAAGGGCAAGCGCTACGCCACCCCGAACGCCCGGATCCTGATGCACCAGCCGTCGGGTGGAATCGGCGGCACCGCATCGGACATCAAGATCCAGGCCGAACTGATCCTGCACATGAAGAAGGTCATGGCCGAGCTCACCGCCGACCAGACCGGGCAGAGCGTGGAGACCATCCTCAAGGACAACGACCGCGACAAGTGGTTCACCGCGTCCGAGGCCCTGGAATACGGGTTCTTCGACAAGATCGCGGCGCACGCCGGGTCCGTGGCCGGCGGCGGCGGAACCAATGCCAACGGCACCGGCACCGAGAACTGACCGGCACGTAGACAGCAATGAATTCAGGAGCAATGAACATGAACTACAACTTCGGTTCGACGGCCGGTAACCTGCCGAGCAGCCGCT
>JBFGBS010000194.1:0-4947 GCA_041567475.1 Arthrobacter sp. | reverse complement strand
GCCCGGCCCCCGGGCCGAGGCAGACCTGCAGGCCGGGCAGTTTGATCCCCGCAACCCGGAGACCGGGGCCGTCCTGGTCCCGGCCATGACCACCGAGGATGCCCCGCTGGACCCGCGGAACGTCTACGCGGCGTCGAAGCTAAGCCAGGAGCACCTCGCCGCGGCCTGGGCGCGGAGCACCGGCGGCGCTGCCATCGCCCTGCGCTACCACAACGTCTACGGTCCCCGGATGCCGCGGGACACTCCGTACGCCGGGGTGGCGTCGCTGTTCCGGTCGGCGCTGGCCCGGGGCGAGGCCCCGCGGGTCTTCGAGGACGGTGCCCAGCGGCGGAGCTTCATCCACGTCCGCGACGTTGCGGCGGCCAACATTGCCGCCGCCGACGCACTGGCCGGGCCGGGAACGGCGGGGTTCCGCGCCTATAACGTCGGCGCGGACGAGGTCCATACCATCGGTGAGGTCGCTGCAGCGCTCAGCGCCTACAGCGGGGGCCCGGCACCCGTGGTCACCGGCGGGTTCCGGCTCGGCGACGTCCGGCACGTCACGGCCTCCTCTGCGCTGATCAAGCACGAGCTAGGCTGGGCGCCCGTGGTGGGCTTCGACGAAGGCATGCGCGAATTCGCTACCGCACCCCTGCGCGGCATGCGTACCTGAGCGCGGCAGAGAGAGGTCGGCGGCCATCCGCACCGGGGGCCACGGAACCCGGACCGCCCCGTCCGGCGACCGGACACGACCGCCCGCTATTGGTGCCACCCGCCCCTGTTGCAGCCCCGTGGCCGTCACTAGACTGGAGCCGTCACCAGACTAAGCAGCGCCGTGCCGGCACCGGGCCGGACAGGCGCAGGCCCACCCCACGTGCGGAAGGCAACGCCATGAAGGAAGACAGCACGCCAGTAGAGAACCCCGACGATCGGAACGCCGCGGACCAGCACGAAGATCCGGAGATCAAGGGACGGTACGTCGAAGGCAGCTACGGTGCGGCCGGCACCAAGGGCGGACGCCACGCCGAAGATGAAGAAGGCCAGTACACCGAAGGCAGCTATGGCGATGCCGGCGCCGAGGGGGGCGTGAAGCCGCCAACGGACGAGGACACCGAAGAGGCAGGCCGCTTTGTCGAAGCCGACTACGGCGAGGCAGGGGCCGTGCCCGGCCGCTCACCTGCCTCCGAAATCGGCCAGTATGCCGAAGGCGACTATGGCAAGGACGGTACGGCCGGCCCCCAGCGCGCCGCCAAGCCCAAGAAGGACTGACGCGCGGCGCGCCTTACAGGCGCCGCTCAGCCCGTCATGCCGTCCCCGCCGGACCAGGAACTAGTTCCCAGGGTCCGGCGGGGATGGTCAGTGGCTGCGGACGCCGGTTGGGGGCTGTGTCACATCGTCGCTGCGACGGCGTCCATTTCTATCCTTTTGTCTCCGCGGAACCGTGCCACCTCAACGGTGGTGCGGGGCGGAAGCGTCAGATCGCCGAACCGCGCCAGGTAGGCGCTGTTGTATTCGTCGAACTCGTCCAGGTTGGCAAGGAAAACAGTGACCTTGAGAATGCTCGATAGCCCCGCCCCGGCATCGGCCAGTACCTTTTCCAGGTTGTCGAACACGACGTTGACCTGATCGTGCAGGGACTCCGGGGTGGATCCGTCGGCCCGCGTCGGAACCTGCCCACATGCCCAGACGACTCCGCCAAACGTTGCAGAGGCCGTGTAGGGGCGCGGTTTTCCGTCTTCGTGCCACCGGCGCTGGATTTCGCTCATGCGTCGGCCACCAGGTAGCCGGCCGCTACGGCGCGGACTTCTGCCCAGGTTGCGCCGTTCACGAGTAGTCCGGCGTGGGCGGTCTCGACCTGTTTTTGGGCCCGCTCGGCCGGTGTCGAGACGACGAAGGTCCCTTCCGGGGCGGTCTCGGCCGTGTAGAAGCGCGAACCGTATCCGGCTGCCGGGCCGTTGTGCGGTGTGGCTTGGCCGGCCGCACTGATCCCGGTGCCGAGTTCACCGTCGGGGGTGGCGAACGTCGTGCGGTTCGCGTCCCCGGCGGTGCGGTGCACTACCGTGAAGCCGGAGCTTGCGGCGGCACTCAGCAGTGCCTCGTCCAGCAAATGCGAGTCGTGTTCCACCCCGTTGCACAGCACCTCGCTGCCGGCTCCGGTGCTGGCCACATCAACGAGCAGAACACCGTGGATCAGCGCATCGCAGCGTGAGGCGGAGTCCACCACGAAGCTCAGGCCGGCCGGCGTTGTGGAACGGATGTAGGCCAGCGCGTTCAGAGCCCATGCTTCCTGGCGCAGCCACGAGGCGAGGGTGGACAGCCCGGTGCCATGGTGCACCTCGGCGAACAGCACCTGCCGGGCGGCGGCCTGCGCCTCGGCATTGCTTGCGCCACGGGCCATCAGCGCGCGATAGGCCACCTCGCGTACCTCCCGCATGGCCAGACGCACCATCGGCGTCGAAGCGCTGGTTTCCATTGTTGCTACTTTCCAGGTGAGAACAGTCATCAGATCTTCCTTCCGGGGAAAACATCGTCGAAGAGGCGCAGCCAGTTTTCACCGAGCACACCGCGGATGGTGTCGTCGTCGAGCCCGACTTCAACCAGGCCATCGGTCAGCCGGGGGAAGTCCTCGGGCCCGACGAACCACTCCGGCCATTCGGGCCACGCGGGCTTGTCCTCCGCCGGAGGCTGCCAACGGCCGTTGCGCAACCAGCCGACAAAGTCGTTATCCCAGTTGCGTGTGCAGTCGCTGCCCAAACCGACCCGCCCGGGTCCCAGCTCGTCAACCAGGCGCGCAATCATCTGGCAGAACTGTTCAAGGGTTGTTTTCTTTCCCCCGATGACGAGCGGGTAGAGGCAGCAGCCCAACATTCCGCCCTTGTCGGTGACCGCGCGGATGACCTCGTCGGGCTTGTTGCGTGGGTTCTCGACAAACCAGGTGGGGTTCGAGTGGGTGATGGCCACCGGCGCAATCGAAGCTTCGACCGCGTCCAGAGAGGTCTTGTTACCAACGTGCGAGAGATCGATGAGCATGCCCACCCGGTTCATTTCCGAGACTATGGTCCGGCCGAACCGGGTCAGACCGGAGTCCTCCGGCTCATAGCAGGCTCCGCCGACCAGGTTTTGGATGTTGTAAGTCAGCTGGGCGATCTTGACGCCCAATTTGTGGAAGACCTCGACCAGGCGGAAGTCATCCCCGAAGGAGCTCGTGTTCTGGAATCCCAGCAGCACGGCAACGCGCTCGTCCAGTTTGGCCTGGCGGATATCCTGGCTGGTCTGCGCCAGCACCATCAGGTCGGGGTTCTTCGCGGCAAGCTGGTACCAGTCGCCGATGGCCTTGAGGGTGTCGGCCGGGCCTTCCCAGACCGCGCAGGTGGCGTTGACGCCGCTGATCCCGCCGGCGCGCAATTCCTCCAGGACGGCCCGGTCCCAGTTGTTGATCTGCAGTCCGTCGACGATGGTGGCCGCGGCATGGAGGCCCGGAACGTTCCGCAGGTCCTCGGAGACCACCGCCGTATCGCTCTGGACTGCCCTGCTGTGTGCCCCGTCGACGACGGCGGCCGGATGAGGGAGGCTAGACATGATCTGCCCCCTCCCGAGGCCGGCAGGTGAACATCCACGAATCGTCGGCATCCCCGGACGCCAGGTCCGCGATGCGGGGAGCTCCCGCCAGCAAAGTCACACGCAGCCAGTCGGTGGACTGCGGGGTGTAGTTCTCCATACCGTAGACGGCCAGCTGGAAGCGTTGAATGTTCAGCGGCAGGAATTCGGCATCCAACAGGTTGTCACGCACCTCGCCGTAAGTCAGCTTGCCGACATTCTGCACCCGGGCGACGGTGGCCCGGTGCCGGGGATGGGAGAGCAGGAATTCGCCCACGCTCATCGTTTCGTCGGTACCGGCCAAATCCGCCCGCAGTTTTGCCACGGCACGGGCAATATCGACCGGGTGTTGGACGTTTTCTCCCGGGTCAGCGCCCAGCCGGGCGCGCCGGGGCTCCTCATTGTCCACCGAGGAGAACCAGAAGTGCTGCTGAGCCGAAGGGGCCGAGAAGTCGAACGCCGCGGCCCAGGCATAGTCGGTATCGATTCCCGCAGCGAGACTGGCGCAGGTGGCACCCGCGGCGACGCGGCGCGATTCATCGCAGCGCAGCAGCGCTTCGACTGTTTCGTCCAGATCGTCGCTGAGTTCGGTGAGCACCGAGGCCACCATGCCCCGGCAGCCCGGACCGCGCAGCGATGCCGCGTCGTGCAATTCCTTCCAGACCCGAGTAGTAGCCTTCCCGGCGAACAGCCCGGTCAGGGACCAAGCACTCAGCTCACCGAGTAACTCCTCAAGCTGCCCGGCCACCTCGGGGCCGGCCGCGAATGGTGCGGTCTGGATGTCTGCCTGCTCGGCCAGATAATCGATGGACCCGCGCAGCAATCCCATGATGCGCTGCACCGAGGCCTCATCGGGAGACACGGTGCGGGAAAGGACCGAAGCGAGCGGCATCTCCCGCAGCAGCGCCCAAGAATTGATGACCTCCGGGTGGTTGATGGCGTAGGGCACCATGCCCAAACCGGTGGCGTTACCCATGCCCAGGTACCGGCGCCAGGGCCCGCTGAGTCTGGCGGCCAGCGGATTGCGGGCCGCGGCACAGGCCTCCACCAGGTCGTAACTGAATTCACGCATGAGCCAGGCCGTGAGCATGTGCGCCCGGTAGGGCACCGCCAACGGGTGGCCGTCCCCGAATCCTTCATAGTCGGCCAGCCCGCATTTACCGTTGCTGTAGAACGCAGTGCTGCGGATGATGTAGGGAGAGCCGCCGAATTTTTCGCTTTCGGGTTGCTCTCCGCGGGCCAGGCGGTCGGCGACGTATTCAAAGAATCGTTCGCTGCGGTTGGCGCGGGTCCAGATCAACGACCCCGGCTCGGCACGGCCGGCTTCCTGGAGCGGCACCTGGGCCCGCATCCGGGCCAGGCGATCGGCAT
>JBFGBS010000193.1:0-4957 GCA_041567475.1 Arthrobacter sp. | reverse complement strand
GGTTTCGTGCCGGACGATGCCCAGATCGCCTTCCAGGGCCAGGCCCCGACCGGGGCCGGGTTCTGGTTTCCGCCGACCGTCCTGACGCCCGGGTTCGACTCGCCGTCGTTCACGGAGGAAATCTTCGGCCCGGTGGTGACCGTGGTGCCGTTCACCGATGAAGCGGACGCCATCCGGATCGCGAACAACACCGATTACGGGCTTTCCGGTTCCATCTGGACCTCCAGCGTGGACCGCGCCCTGCGCGTGGCGCGCGGCGTTGAAGCCGGAAACCTCTCGGTGAATTCGCATTCCTCCGTCCGGTACTCCACCCCGTTCGGCGGCTTCAAGCAGTCCGGGTTGGGCCGTGAGCTGGGTCCCGACGCCCTGGATTCCTTCACCGAAACCAAAAACGTCTTCATTTCCACCCCGTCCCTCCCCTGAGATCCCCCGCAGTTCCCCACCTGAGCAGTCCCCCTATCTGAGCAGTCCCCCGGACTTTCATCACCGCTATAAGGAGTTCCCATGCAGTCAGTAGTCTCCAACCGCCTCGCCGGCCGCAGTGCAGTCATCACCGGCGGTGCCAGCGGCATCGGGCTGGCCACCGCACGCCGGATGGCGGCCGAAGGCGCGAACGTCGTCATCGCGGACATCGAGCCCACGTCCGGCCTTGCCGCGGCCACCGAGGTCGGCGGCCTCTTCGTCAAGGTCGACGTCACCAGCGAAGAAGACGTCCGCAACCTTTACGCCCAGACCAAGGAGACCTACGGCAGCGTTGATATCGCCTTCAACAACGCCGGCATCTCCCCCGCCAGCGACGGCTCCATCCTGGACACCGGCATCGACGCCTGGCGCAAGGTCCAGGAAGTGAACCTGACCTCGGTGTATTACTGCTGCAAGTACGCCATCCCCTACATGCAGGAACAGGGGAAGGGCTCCATCATCAACACCGCGTCCTTTGTCGCCGTCATGGGCGCCGCGACCTCGCAGATCTCCTACAGCGCCTCCAAGGGCGGCGTGCTCTCCATGAGCCGGGAACTCGGCGTCGAATTCGCCCGGCAGGGCATCCGCATCAACGCCCTGTGCCCGGGACCGGTCAACACCCCGCTCCTGAAGGAACTCTTCGCGAAGGACCCGGAAAAGGCCGCCCGCCGGCTGATCCACGTGCCGCTGGGCCGCTTTGCGGAGCCGGAGGAACTGGCCGCGGCCGTGGCGTTCCTGGCCAGCGACGACGCCTCCTTCATCACCGCATCCACCTTCCTGGTGGACGGCGGCATCTCCGGCGCTTACGTCACGCCGATCGACTAGCCGACGCCGGCCGGGTTTACGGCCAGTACCCCCTTCGACAGCCACTGTCGATCCACAGCGCACGGCGCCGGCCGGGACCCCCACCCGCCGGCGCCGTGGCATTTTCGGCGGAACCGGCGGGCCCGGACCTGATGCCTACACGAACGCGGACTTCCCGGTGACGGCCCGGGCCACGATGAGCGAATTGATCTCGTAGCTGCCCTCATACGTGTAGAGGATTTCGGCGTCGCCGAAGAGCTTGCCCATCTCATAATCCGTGCTGATGCCGTTGCCGCCCATGAGGGACCGGCCCATCGCCACCGAGGCCCGCGCCAGCCGCGTGGTGGTGGACTTGGCCATCGCCGCCTGGACCATTTCCAGTTTCCCCTCCGACTGGACCCGGGCCAGCTGCGCCATAAGGGCCAGTGAGGCCGTGGCGTTGCCGAGCATTTCGGCCAGCTGCTGCTGGATCAGCTGGAACCGGGCCAACTCCTTGCCGAACTGCTTGCGCTCCAGGGCATAGGCCCGGGCTATGTCGAACGCGGCCAGCTGGATACCGGCGCCCTGCCAGCCCACCCAGGCCCGCGAATCGCGCAGCAGGTCATTGGCTGCCGCAAAAGTCCGCGCCCCGGGCAGCATATTCGATGCCGGAATGCGGACGTCGTCGAGCACGATGTCCGCGTTCTGCATGATCCGCAGGCCGATCTTGTTCGCGATCTTGGTGGCGGTGTAGCCGGGACGGTCGGTTTCGACGATAAAGCCCTTGATCTGCTGGTCAGCCACGTCACGGGCCCAGACGAGCGCGAAATCCGCGATGGTCCCGGCGCCAATCCAGCGCTTGGCGCCGCGGAGGACCCAGTCGCCGTCCTCGAGCCGGGCCGTGGTGGCCAGCCCGCCGGCGATGTCCGAACCGTGGTCCGGTTCCGTCAGCGCAAAGGCGCCCAGCTGCGTGAACGACGTCAGCCCCGGCAGCCAGCGGGATTTCTGGTCTTCGGAGCCCAACTGGTCGATCATGCCCACGATCAGCTCGTTGTGGATGCCCACGAGCGCCGACAACGAGACGTCGGCGCGGGCGATCTCGGTGTACATCAGGCCCTTGAACAGGGCGGACGTGCCGTCGGTCTGCAGGCCTCCGAGCCCGTGCTTGCCCAGCTCGGCGACGAGTCCGAACGGGAACTCCTCACGGTTCCAGTAATCGATCGTCGCGGCCCGGACGCGTGATTGCAGGAAGTCCCGGACTTCCCGGTAGCGGGCCGCTTCGTCCGGCGGCAGGAGGTCCGCGATGTACATAAGGTCGGCGTCCGGGAATGGCGGGGCGGCGACGGGGGCCTCCTGGGCTGCTGCGGTGAATGCCTGTCCGCTGGCACGTCGTTGTGGCTGCACGGGCATGTATCCCTTCGTCTTGAGGGTTCGCCGGGGTGATCGACCCTTCCAAACCCTTGGATGTCCTAGTATATTGCAGGGTGATGCGGATCACTAGGCGCGTGGGCCTCGCCGCAGGGCTTGGGAAGGTGGACTATGACCGGCACTGAGGAATTCAAGGCGGCGCGGGACGAGCTGTCGGCCCTCCGCGGGGACTACGCCTTCCCGGGACTCAGGGCGCAGGGCTGACCATGGCGACTCCGCTGCCGCGGGACCCGATCGCGGATGCCCGGCTGAACTGGGAGCGGCACGGCTGGGCCGACGTCGCCGCGCCGATGGCGGCGATCACCGCCATCA
The DNA here is from genome assembly GCA_041567475.1 of Arthrobacter sp. GTDB lineage: Bacteria > Actinomycetota > Actinomycetes > Actinomycetales > Micrococcaceae > Arthrobacter. The sequence goes on along the minus strand of JBFGBS010000193.1, from coordinate 1,972 downwards.
TGCGGACCCAGCAGATCCTGCTGGCCCGGATTGAGACCGCCCTGAAGCCCTTCGGGCTCACGTTCGCCCGGTATGAGCTGCTGGCATTGCTCAGTTTCGCCCGCAGCGGTGCGCTGCCGATGAATAAGGCCAGCGCCCTGCTGCAGGTCCACCCCACCTCGGTGACGAACGCCGTGGACCGGCTCCAGGACGCTGGCCTGGTGCGCCGCTCTCCGCATCCCACGGACGGGCGCACCACGCTGATCGAGCTCACCCCGGAAGGGCGCACGCTCGCTAAACGCGCGACGGCGGTCCTCAACGCGGACGTCTTCGGCCAGTCCGGGTTCGCGGACCAGGACGTCGATGAACTGATCCGGATTCTGGGCAGCTTCCGGCGGAACGCCGGTGACTTCAGCGGCTAAGGCCGTTCCGGCAGCGCCGACCGGCGCTGCCGGTCAGTGCTGCCGGTCAGCGGTGCGTGAATTCGGGCTGGCGCTTTTCGGCGAAGGCCGCCATTCCCTCTTTTTGGTCTGCGCTGGCGAACAGCGAGTGGAAGAGCCGCCGTTCGAACACCACCCCCTGGGCCAGGCCCGTCTCGAAGGCTGCGTTGACGGCTTCCTTGGCCATCATCGCCGCCGGTTTGGACTTGGATGCGATGACCTCCGCGGCCTTGAGCGCTTCCTCGACCACATCTGCGGCGGGGACAACGCGGGAGACCAGGCCGGACCGTTCGGCTTCCTCGGCGTCCATAAAGCGGCCGGTCAGGATCATGTCCATGGCCTTTGCCTTGCCCACGGCACGGGTGAGCCGCTGTGAGCCGCCCATTCCCGGCAGCACACCGAGGTTGATTTCCGGCTGGCCGAACTTCGCGTTGTCTCCGGCGATGATGAAATCGCACATCATGGCCAGCTCGCAGCCGCCGCCCAGGGCGAACCCGGACACCGCCGCGACGACGGGGATGCGCAGCCGGGTGAAGTCCTCCCAGCCGCGGAACCAGTCCGCCGCATACATGTCCATGTAGCCCTGGGATTGCATTTCTTTGATGTCGGCGCCGGCGGCGAACGCCTTGGCGGAGCCGGTCAGGACCACTGCCCCGATCCCGGGGTCGGCATCCATGGCGGTGACGGCGGCCACCAGTTCATCCAGGGTGGCCTTGTTCAGCGCGTTCAGGGCCTTGGGCCGGTTCAGCGTTACGAGGCCCACCCGGCCGCGTCGTTCCACGAGAATATTGTCGAAGTTTTCAGTCATGCCCGTCCCCTTGGCTGAGTCTGTGATGTGCCATTGCCGGCCCCTGCTAGTGCGCGGATTTGTCCCGGATGTCGGTGATGATGCCCGAGAAGTCCCGGCCGGCCCCGCCTTCCGCTGCAAAGGTATCGTAGATTTCCGCGGCCAGCGGCCCCAGCCGGGCCGCGACGCCGGTGCTTTCGAGCGCGTTGCGCGCCAGCCGGAGGTCTTTGGCCATCAGCGCCCCGGCGAACCCCGGCTGGTAGTCCCGGTTGGCGGGACTCGTGGGGACCGGACCGGGTACCGGGCAGTTGGTGGTCAGGGCCCAGCACTGCCCGGAGGCGGCCGAGGCCACGTCGAACAGCGCCTGATGGGTCAGCCCCAGTTTTTCGCCAAGCACAAAAGCTTCGCTGACCGCAATCATGGAGACGCCCAGGATCAGGTTGTTGCAGATTTTGGCGGCCTGGCCTGCACCGTGTTCCCCGCAATGGACCACCCGCTTACCCATGACCTCCAGCAGCGGCCTGACCGTCTCGAAGTCGTCCGGGAGGGCTCCGACCATAAAGGTCAGGGTCCCGGCTTCGGCCCCCACGACACCGCCGGAGACCGGGGCATCCGCCGAACGGTGCCCGGCAGCGACGGCCAGTTCCGCGGCCTCGCGGGCCTCGTCGACGTTGATCGTGGAGCAGTCCAGGAACATGGTGTCCGGACCTGCGGCCTGCAGGAGACCGGGCTGCCCGTCGGCGCCCCGGTAGGCCTCGAGCACGTG
>JBFGBS010000192.1:0-4971 GCA_041567475.1 Arthrobacter sp. | reverse complement strand
GCCGCCGCAAACCTCAATGCCCAGGGCGTTGGCCTGTTCCGGACCGAGTTCTGCTTCCTGGAACGGGACTCCGAGCCCACCGTGGAGGAGCAGTCCGCCGCCTACAAGGGCGTTTTCGACGCTTTCCCCGGGAAGAAGGTGGTCCTGCGGACCCTCGACGCCGGCGCCGACAAGCCGCTGCCGTTCCTCACCGACGCCTCCGAACCCAACCCCGCCCTCGGCGTGCGCGGCTACCGCACCGACACCACCACCCCCGGTGTGCTCGAACGCCAGCTGCAGGCCATCGCCCTGGCCGAGCAGGCCTCCGAGGCCGAGGTCTGGGTCATGGCGCCAATGATTTCGACCGCGGAGGAGGCTGCCCGTTTCGCCGTGATGTGCGCCGACGCCGGCATCAAGACCCCCGGCGTCATGGTGGAGGTCCCCTCGGCCGCCCTGACCGCGGAGGCCATCCTGCGGGAAGTGGGCTTCGCCAGTCTCGGCACCAACGACCTCACCCAGTACGCCATGGCGGCAGACCGCCAGCTCGGGCCGCTCGCGGCCCTGAACTCCCCGTGGCAGCCGGCCGTCCTCCGCCTGGTGGGCCTCACCGTCGAAGGCTCCAAGGCTGAAGGCCACAACAAGCCGGTGGGAGTCTGTGGCGAAGCCGCCGCAGATCCGGCTCTCGCGGTTGTCCTCACCGGCCTGGGCGTTACGACGCTCTCCATGACCGCCCGGTCGATTGCGGCGGTGGCCGCGGTGTTGAAGACCGTCACCCTGGAAGAGGCGCAGGAGCTGGCCAAGCTGGCCCTGTCCGCTCCCAGCGCCACCGAGGCACGCGCTCTAGTACGGGCGAAGCTTCCGGTACTGGAGGAACTCGGCCTGTGACCGCATGCCGGACGGTTCCCGGGAATGCTCTCCGTTAGGATGCACCCATGACCCTCATAGCACCCCGGGTGACCGCCGGTCTTCCCGCCGACGACGCGCAGAAACTCCGGTATGCCCTCGGCGGCAGCACGGACATCACCGTCTTCGTTGACGGAACGGTGCACCGGCTGCCGCCGCAGGCGAGGGACGCCGTCGTCGATCTCCTGGGCCGTTTCAGCCGGGGTGAAGCGGTGACGGTCAGCAGCGTCGAAGAGATGCTCACCACCTCCAAGGCTGCGGAGCTTGCCGGCATCTCGCACACGTACCTTCGGAACCTGACGGACCGCGGCGAGATCCCGGTGGAATACCGCGGTACCCACCGGCGGATCCGGCTCGCCGATGTCATGGCATGGCTCGAAATGCAGAAGAAGAACCATACCGGTGACAATGCCGCAGCCGAGCAGGATGACGACGCCCCGGGCGTTTCGTGAAGCAGTGATAAGGATCAAGCAACGATCCCGGCCGGGCGCGGAAACGCGTCTGCGCCGGGCGTTAGGCTTGAATTGTGGGTAAGTTCAGAGGATGGCACATCATGGCGGGCCTTGCCGCCATGTTTCTCGCCTACGTTCTCGGATCCTCGATGGGGCTGAACGACACAGCGACATTCATGGCCAGTTGCGTGGCTTTCGTGGCTGTCGCCCTGTGGACGGACAGCCGCCTCGCCCGTCGGCGCCGCCAAGCCGCCCGCGCGGCACAGGCCAGGCGGGAAGCCGCACGGGAACACACCGGCGGCGATCACGCCAGCCGGGACGCCTCCTCCCTGACGCCCGACGCCGAATCCCGAAAACGCGACGGCCGCGCGGGTTAAACCCGGCTGAATCCGGCTAGATCCGCGGCCTTCCGGCCCAGCGGCGCGCCTTCAGCGCGGCATGCAGTTCAAGGCGCACCTTCCCCTTGAGCGGATCCACGCCCAGCACCTGCCGGATCCTGCCCAGGCGGTTGTAGATGCTGCTCCGGTGCAGGTGCAGCCGGGTGGCGACCTCCTGGACCGAACCGTCATTGTCATAGAACAGCTCCAGCACCGGCAACAGCTCGTTGTTGCGGTCGTGGTCCTCCAGGGCCCGGAAATAGACGGAACCCGAATCCGCCCAGGCCGCCGCACCGCCGCCGGCGGAGGCCAGGACCTGGTACATGCCCGTGGCCCGGCAATCAACGAGTTCCCCGAGCTGGGGATCCACGGCAGCTGCCTGGGCAGCCTGGCGCGACTGGCGGTAGGCCTCGGCGAGCTCCCGGGGCTTGGAAAACCCCTCGCTGGCGCCCAGGATGATCCGGCGGACTGTCCGGCCGGAGCGTTTTGCCAGTTCGAGCTGGTAATGGACCAGCACCTGAGCGTGGTCCGCGCGACCGGTCGAGTCCTTGAAAAGTACGACCGCATGGGTGTCCGTACCGGCGCTGAACAGGGCCGCGTCCACCCCCACTGTCGCCTGGAGGACGGCGGAGCGGTGGATAAGGGTTGCGGCAAAGGGGTCCGCACCTTCGTCCCAGCCGTCCGCATCAAGGACCGTCACGAGCAGCCACGGCCCCCGGCCCTGGATCTCCTTCCAGCCGGCCACGGCCTCCAGGGCGTTGGCCTCCCCCGCGCAGGCCGCCATGAACACCTGCTCCCGGCGGCGCCGGAACTCCGACTCCGCAGTGTTGGACTCCAGCAGCAGCGTGGAGAGGTGTTCGAGTTCGCGTGCGACATCCGGCAGTTCAGCCAGGACCGGTGCCGCCCCGGGGTCGTCCTGATCCAGCTGGACCCACAGGTACCCCACCCGGAAGCCACGCACCAGCAGGGGAACACAGACCCGCCCCAGCATTCCGAGTTCGTCGTTGGCAGGCACGACGACCGGTCGCACCGCGGTTCCGATCCCGTGCGAGAGCTGCCAGGCAATGACATCCGCCGGCACCCGCTTGCTGAGCAGGAAGTTCACCCGCACCCGGTCCGCGTGCGATTGATTGGAGCTGTAGGCAAGCAGGAGCCCGTCGAGATCTTCGAGCGAGAGGCCGCGGCCGAGCCGGAGCGCCACGCGCTCCACCAGCTGTTCGACGTCGTTCTGCTGCATAGTGCCCACCCTACTGCCGGCGTCGCGGACCGGCCGAACGTGGCACGACTACAGCAGGCGACACCTGACGCCCTGCTAGTCGACAAATGTCGACCTCAGCGACGCGAAAACCCCGGAATGCCGGTGTTTTTCCATGCGGGCGAAGGCGCCCGCCTGTAGCCTGCCTCACAACCGGGCCTATTCTGGAAAGAAGAAATGCCAGCTCGCCCAGGCCTGCAAAGCCGTAACCACTGGAGTCAAGAATGATCATCGGTGTCCCCAAAGAGATCAAGAACAACGAATTCCGTGTCGCCATTACGGCAGCCGGAGTCCACGAATTCCGCACCCACGGTCACGAGGTCCTGGTCGAACGCGGGGCAGGGCTGGGCTCGGGCATCACGGACGAGGAATACGCGATCGCCGGCGCCGAGATCGTGCCCGACGCCGACGACGTCTGGTCCCGTGCCGACATGGTCATGAAGGTCAAGGAGCCGGTCAAGGCCGAATACCACCGCTTCCGCAAGGGCCTGATCCTCTTCACCTACCTGCACCTGGCCGCAGAACCCGAACTGACCCAGGCCCTGATCAACGCCGGCGTCACCGCCATCGCCTACGAGACCGTGCAGGAAGGCCGTGCACTGCCGCTGCTGGCGCCGATGTCCGAGGTTGCCGGTCGCCTCTCCGTCCAGGTCGGCGCGACCTCCCTGATGGCACCGGCCGGTGGCAAGGGCGTACTGCTCGGAGGCGTCCCCGGCGTCCGTCCGGCCAAGGTTGTGGTTCTCGGCGCCGGCGTCGCAGGCACCAACGCCGCCGCGATGGCCCTGGGCCTCGGCGCCGATGTCACCATCCTGGACATCAACATCAACCGGCTCCGCGAGCTCGACGCCCAGTACCAGGGCCGGCTCAAGACCGTAGCGTCCAACGCCTACGAGATCGAAAAGTCGGTTGTGGACGCGGACCTCGTGATCGGTTCCGTGCTGATCCCGGGCGCCAAGGCCCCGAAGCTGGTCACCAACGAACTCGTCTCCCGGATGAAGCCCGGTTCCGTGCTGGTGGACATCGCGGTGGACCAGGGCGGCTGCTTCGAGGACACGCACCCCACCACGCACCAGGAACCGACCTACAAGGTCCACAACACGATCTTCTACTGCGTCGCCAACATGCCCGGCGCCGTCCCCAACACCTCCACCTACGCGCTGACCAACGTCACCCTGCGCCACGCAGTGTCCCTGGCCAACCTCGGCGTCAAGGCCGCCTTCGACCGTGACCCGGCCCTCGCCGCCGGCCTCAACATCGCCGCCGGCAAGGTCGCGCACCGCTCCGTCTCCGAAGCGCACAACCTGCCGCTCGTCTCAGACTGGCACGAACTGGTCTCCGCGTAAGGCCTGCGCTGCCGCAGAACGGCAGTCATCCGTCTTGCGCCCGTCCCTTCGACGACTGGGCGCGCACTCACGGATGACTGCCGTTTCGGCGTTTAAGGAACGAGCGGGCCGGCAGCGACGAGACTGCGGGCGCTCTCGATCAGCCGCAGCACCGCTACCGGTCCTGCCGGGTCCACTGGGAGGGGCAGGGCCGAGCCTGCGCCGCCGTCGTTGATTTTCACGGCCAGAATCCGGTAAAACTCCGGGTAGGCGCCGCGTTCGGTGGGCAGCCGGTCCAGGTGCCCGTCGCGGCCCAGGAGCCCGGCCCAGTCGGGGTGTTCCACGCCGTAATCGGCGTCCAGCGGGCTGCCGCCGGCCGCGATGTAGGGCTCTTGCGGGTCGATGCCGTGTTTGGTGAACCCGCCGTCGCTGCCCAGCAGCCGGTAGCGCGGGCCCTGCTGGGCGCAGAGCATGTTCATCCACAGGTGGCTCGTCACTCCGCAGTCATGCCGGAGCGCCAGGAACACGTCGTCGTCGGCTCTTTCTTCGGGCCGCCGTGCGTGCAGTTCGGCGTGCGTGATCGTGGCCGGGCCGAAAAGCTGGAGGGCCTGGTCCAGCAGGTGGGTGCCGAGATCGAACAGCACGCCGCCGCCGTCGTCGACTGTGGCTGCGGCTTTCCATGC
>JBFGBS010000191.1:0-4991 GCA_041567475.1 Arthrobacter sp. | reverse complement strand
GCGAGCACGGCGCCGAGCTTGTCCAGGATGAAGCGGGTCTGGGTGTAGAAGTCTTCGCCCACGATGCCGTCCTCGCCGCTCGCCGCCGTGGCGGAGATGTAGAGCGTGTTGTCCACCTGGACCGCGCGGGAATAGCCGAGGGTCTGTTCCCACGTGGAGCCGGTGCCGAAGGTCTTGCGCATGGTGAGCCTTTCTCAGAGGGGCGTAGTCGGCACCACTTTAGGGCGGCCGGTCCCCGGTCCGGAAAACCTGCGCTTTTGTGTCAGGCGGCGATGTTTCCGGCCTTGCGGAAGGCATTGGTGCGGGCGTGTTCATGGGCCCGGTCCAGGACCTCGATCTGGGCGCGGGCATCGGCGGCGAGGTTGCCGAACGTTGCAGGGTCCAGGCCCAGCTCGGGCGCCAGCTCCTCCAGGGTCTGCCAGCTGCCGAGTTTGCCCAGGACCGCGGCACGCATGAGTTCGGTTTCGAGGACCATTGTCAGCGGGGAGCGGCTCGCGATCCGGCCGTTCAGCTTGAGCCGGCCGACGTGTTCGGCGAGCCAGGCCAGGGCCTGGAGGTGCGGCCGTTGCGGCACCCCGAGGTCCTGGATCAGGCGCCGCAGGAGGTGACGTTCGCGGCGGATGTCCACCGTGAGCCGCATGAGCTCCGCCGCGGCGGGGGTGTCGGCGAAGGCTTCAGCCATGCGTGCGATCCGGGCTACTCCTGCCGTGGACCCGGCCAGGTGGTCGGCGAGGTAGAGGCCCAGGAGCTTCGCATCGATCGAAGGCGGGATGTGCGGCGCCATGGAATCTCCCGTTGTCGGCGGCGTGGAATCGTCGGTTGACCACACCCTACCGCTGCGGGAATCAGATGTCCTGCCGGTAGACCAGAAGCTGGATGTCCGTCCCGGGCACGAGCCAGTCACGCTCCGGGACCCGCTGGAAGCCCGTCTTCCGGTACAGCCCGTGGGCGCTTTCCCACGTCATGCCGGTGGTGAGGGCGACGCCGCGGACGCCGGGGAGCGCCTTCGCGTGCTCGATGATGGCCAGCACCATGGCCTTGCCGGCGCCGCTGCGCTGCACTGCCGGGTCCACCACGAGCATCCGGAATTCCAGTTCATCGCTGTGGGCGATGTCCGCGTACGGCTCCCCGGCGACGGCGAGCGTCACGGACCCCACCACCTCGCCGTGGCGTTCCGCGACCCAGATGGTGGCCTTTGCGTGCCGTCCGGCGACATCCTGGATCTGCTGCATGTAGGGGTGGTCGGCGCTCTCGAAGTAGCCTGCCGCCAGGTAGGCGTCCCGCGTGATGCGCGCGATGGCGTCGTAGTCGGCGGGCACGGCGGGGCGGATCAGAATTTGCGAAGGCACCTGTCCATGTTACGGGCGGGGGCCGGGGCGGCACCGCAAAAGGGCGGGTTCCGTGACTGAACTATCAGGGGTCGGCGCGCGTGCTGTCAGAGCGGAAACTTGCCGGACAGCTCGAGCCCTCCCGCGCAGGTCCAGGCCGAGAGCCGCTCGTCGGCGGAGGGTCCGCCCGCCAGCATGCTGGTCAGTCGCGGACGCCGGACCCAGCAGCCGGCCTCCTCGGCGATCAGGGCGCCGGCGGCGAAGTCGTGCTCGTTGAGCCCGCGTTCACCGTAGGCGTCGATGCTGCCTTCGGCCACGAGGCACAGGTCCAGCGCCGCGGAGCCGAGCCGGCGGACGTCGGCGAAGCCGTCCATAAGGCCGGCAAGACCGGCCGACTGTTCCGCCCGGACCTCCGGGTCATAGCTGAAACCGGTCGCGAGGAGTTGTCCCGCCCGCCCGGATGCCGGACCCAACAGCCGGGTCAGCCGCCCGTTTTCCTCCAGCCAGGCGCCCTCGCCCCGGGCGGCGAAGTACGTCCGGCCCAGGGCCGGGGCGTTGACGACGCCGGCCAGCCAGACGCCGTCGGGATCCGCGACCGCCACGGAGGTGCCGTAGTAGACGATATTGCGGATGAAGTTGGTGGTCCCGTCCAGCGGATCGACGGACCAGCGGTAGCCGCTCGGGTCCGCGGGCAGGACCGTGCCGCCCTCTTCGCCCGTGATGGCATCGTGCGGGCGGGCGGCGGTGATCACGGTTCTGACGGCGGTCTCGGCGGCCACGTCGAAGGCGGTCACCCAGTCCCCGGCCTCGCCTTTGTTGCTGACCTGGAGGGTGTCCGCGTTCCGTTCCGCCAGCACGGCGGCGCCGGCCGCGGCGGCCGCCTTCGCCAACGTCAGCAAGGCGCCGACGGCGGGTCCGCGGTCGCTGTCCTGGCCGGCGGTCATGCGCCCTCCGCTTCCCGGTGGTCCACGCCGCCGTCGTCCCCGCTGCCGTCCCCGTCCCTGTCTGTTGCCGGGGCGGCGGACGCGTCCGCCGTGTCCTGCGGGCCGTTGGCGAGCAGGGCGCGGAAGCCGTCCTCGTCGAGGACCGGGATGCCGAGCTGTTCGGCCTTGTCGAGCTTGGTGCCGGCGCTTTCGCCGGCCACCAGGTAGCTGGTGTTTTTCGAAACCGAGCCGGCGGCCTTGCCGCCGCGGATCAGGATGGCCTCTTTGGCCTCGTCCCGGCTGAAGCCAGGCAGGGTGCCGGTCACCACGATGGTCAGCCCCTCCAGCGTCCGCGGTGTGGACTCGTCCCGTTCGTCTTCCATCCGGACTCCGGCGGCGGCCCAGCTGTCGACGATTTCGCGGTGCCAGTCCTCGGCGAACCATTCGGTCAGGGCCGCCGCAATTACGGGGCCGACGCCGTCGACGTGTGCCAGGTCCTCTTCCGAGGCCTTCCGGATGGCGTCCATGCTGCCGAAGGCGGTGGCGAGGGCGCGGGAGGCGCGCGGGCCGACGTGCCGGATGGAGAGTGCCACGAGCACGCGCCAGAGCGGCTGGGATTTGGCCTTCTCCAGTTCCCGGAAGAGTTTGACGGTGGTGGCCGTGGGTTTGGACGGTGTCTTGGCGGTGCCCTTGCTGTAGAAGTAGGGCACCAGCTCAAACTCGCCGGTCGCGACGCCCTTGGAACGCTTTTCGCGCCGGATCCGGACGTCGGCGAGGTCTTCCGGGGTGAGATCGAAAAGGTTAGCCTCGGTGGTCAGCGGCGGGGTTTCCGGCTCGGCGGGTTGGGTCAGGGCAATGGCGGCTTCCCAGCCGAGGGCCTCGATGTCGAAGGCGCCCCGGCCGGCGAGGTGGAAGACGCGTTCGCGCAGCTGTGCCGGGCAGGAGCGCGCGTTCGGGCAGCGGATGTCCACGTCGCCCTCCTTCGCCGGCGCCAGCGGCGTGCCGCAGGCGGGGCACTCGGTGGGCATGATGAAGTCCCGGACCGGAGGATCCTGTTGGTCCCGCAGGGCCAGCACCGGGCCGACGATTTCCGGAATGACGTCCCCGGCCTTGCGCAGCACCACGATGTCGCCGATCTTCACGCCCTTGGCGACGACGACTTCCTGGTTGTGCAGCGTGGCCATTTCCACTGTTGAGCCGGCGACCTTGACCGGCTCCATCACGCCGTACGGGGTGACGCGGCCGGTGCGGCCCACGTTGACCTGGATGTCCAGCAGTTTGGTGTGGACTTCCTCGGGCGGGTACTTATAGGCGACGGCCCAGCGCGGCACGCGGGAGGTGTAGCCCAGCGCGCGCTGCGTCGCGAAGTCGTCCACCTTCACCACGATGCCGTCGATTTCGTGTGTGAGGCTGTGCCGTTTGTTCCCGTACCGGGCAATGAAGTCCAGGACCTCGCTGAGTCCGGGCAGGACCTCGAAGTACGGGCTGGTGGGCAGTCCCCACTCGGCCAGTTGGCGGTAGGTATCGGACTGGCTGACGGTGCTCAGGCCCTCGCGCGCGCCGATCCCGTGCACGTACATCCGCAACGGACGCTTGGCCGTCTCGGCGGGGTCCTTCTGGCGGAGCGAACCGGCGGCGGCGTTGCGCGGATTGGCGAGCGGTGCCTTGCCGGCCTCGACGAGAGCTGCGTTGAACTCCGCGAAGGCCTTGGAGGGGATGAAGACCTCGCCGCGGACCTCCATTTCGGCCGGGATGTTCTCTCCGGTGAGCTGCTGAGGGATTTCCTTGATGGTGAGGACATTGTGGGTGATGTCCTCACCCGTGGTCCCATCGCCGCGCGTGGCGGCACGGATGAGCACGCCGTCGCGGTAGAGCAGGTTTACGGCCAGTCCGTCGATTTTCAGTTCAGTCAGCCAGGCCGGTGCACCGTTCCCGGTCTTGGCGATGCCGGCTTCCGCCTTTGCGATCCAGGCTTCCAGCTCCTCGAGGGAAAAGACGTCCTCAAGGCTGTACATGCGCTGCAGATGCTCGACGGCGGCGAAGGCCGCGGACACTTCCCCGCCGACCTCCTGGGTCGGCGAATCGTTGGCAACGAGTTCGGGGTGCAGGGCTTCGAGCGTTTCCAGGTTCCGGTAGAGCTCGTCGAACTCGGCGTCGGAAATGACCGGCGCATCCTCCTGGTAGTACGCGAAGCGGTGCTTGCGGACCTGTTCCACAAGCTGCTCGTAGTGTTCGCGGATATCCTCCGCGGGCACCACTGCCCCCTCAGGGTCCTGGTGTTGACGCTGTTCTTCAGTGCCGGCGGCGGTCTTCCCTGTGCTCACAGACCTATCCTGCCCTAAATCGGGCCTGCTGTCCGGCGGGCGGTGCCGCGCACCTGCGGGTCGGCTGCGGTCACGCGCCGGAACGTGCGTCGCCGGGCCGTGCGTCGATGACGATCGCGGTGACGTTGTCCCGCCCGCCGCTGCGGAGGGCGGCCTGGATCAGTTCGTCCACCGCCGCCTGCGGGTCTTCCTCCGCGGCCAGGATGGCGGCGATCTGTTCGTCGTCGACCTCGCCGGTCAGCCCGTCGGAGCAGACCAGCATCCGGTCGCCCGCCGCGGCGGGGAGCAGCCAGAAATCGGCGGCGGCCTCATCGCCGGCGCCAAGGGCCCGGGTCACCACGTTCCGGCGCGGGTGGGCCGCGGCCTGGGCCGGAGTGAGGTGGCCGGCATCGACCATCTCCTGCACCGCGGAGTGG
>JBFGBS010000190.1:0-5001 GCA_041567475.1 Arthrobacter sp. | reverse complement strand
GCCGGCCGTCGCCGTGACGACGCCGCCTTCCACCCGCGATACGGTCACGCCCTGCCGCTGGAAGACCCCCGGCGCCGGGTTGGTGTAGACCCAGGTCGTGCCGTCGGCCTGATAGATCAGCGCTGAATAGGGAAAGGTGATATCCGTCCCCGCTCCGGCTTTGACCGTGTCAGTCTTCATGTCCAGGCGTTCCATCGCCCGTTCAGTCAGGGTGATCTTGGCGATGCCGGTGTCGGCATTCTTTTCGACCTTGGCCGGTGCATTGGCAGCCTGGGCTGCCTCTGGCAGGGCCTCAGTGGTCTGCGCACAAGCCGGGACCGAAAACAACAGTGCGGCGCTGATACCTGCCGCCATGGACAGGCGCCGCAGGTTCATCCGGTTAGTCATGATACTTCCACCTTTTCCTGCGATACGGGCATAACGGGGAGGTCCGCTTCGTAGACGGAATCCCATTCTTCGGGGCCGGATCGTGGCCCGAACAGGATCATCAACAACGGCAGGACGAATATTCCGACGAGCGTGGTCGTCACGAGTCCGGCGCCGATGATCAGCGCAATCGGACCGAGGACCGCTTCACCGGCGACGCCACCGAACACTGCCGCCGGAATCAGGATCAGGACCGTGACCACTGCGGACATCAGGACGGGCACCAGGCGTTCCTTCGCGGCCCTCATCACGACTGTGGTGTGGAGTGAACCCGGCGACTGCCGCCAGTGTTCGTCGGCGCTCGCCGAAAGCATCGTCGCATTACGGGCTGCGATCGCCAGGACTGCTGCGAATGCCGTCAGGGTCAGAAGGGACACGGATGCCCCCGCCAGCCAGCCGGCAATAAATGCGCCGGCAAGCGCCGCAGGCATTGCCAGGAAAATGGCCAGCGCAAGCTTCCAGCTTCGGACTGCTGTCTGGATCAGAATCAGGATCAGGCCCAGGGCTGCTGCCCACAGCCAGAGGAACACGGTCCGATCGGCCTGCTGATCGCCATACGCTGACGGAATCTGCGCGTGGTACTCCACCGGGAACTCGATGCCCTCGATTGCGGCCGCGATATCCCGGTGCACATCCGCGAGCGGCCGTCCGCTGACAGTGGCTTCCACATCGATCCGGCGCGAGGTCGCATCGTGCTGAATGACGACTTCGCTTGGCGCCAGACGGACATCTGCGATCTGGCCCAGCAGGACATGTCCGCCCTCAGGGGTGTCGATCAGCATTTCGCGGATACTCGTCAAGTCATCCCTGACGTCGAGGGTGCCGCGGACGACGACTTCGAAGATCTTCTGCTCTTCAAAGAGGTTGCCGACCACAATCCCTTGCATCAGGGTAGCGGCGGCACGCCTGGCGTCGCCGGGCTTGATGCCGACTTTTTGTGCAGCCTCAAGGTTGACTTCGACCTCCACGACGGGCGTCATGGCAGCGGCATTGATACGCGGGTCCTGAACACCCGCAACGCCTTCGATCGCCTTGCGGACTTCTTCGGCCTTCTCCCGCAGGACATCCATTTGGGTGCCATAAACCCTGACTGCGAACCCTGGTTCCATGCTGCTGCGTTCGGAACCGATCTGCTGCTGGGAGTAGTGCATCACGTTGTTGGCGATGCCGGGATAGCCCTGGACGATCTCGCGTACGGCTTTCTCAGTCTGGCTGAAGTCGGCGTCAGGGGTGATGGATACCCACAGCTCGGCCGAACTGCTGCCAACGACCTGATCCGAGGAAATGGCACGGCCGACGTGGCCGCCCACGCTGGAAACCCCTGGCACGGCACGCAGTTCCTGCGATGCCCGCGAGGCGATCCTGCGGACTTCGTCCGTGGACGCCCCGGCCATGGTGTCCCACTGGACCAGCAGGGTCCGGTCGGGGAAAGTCGGAACGAGTGGCCGGTCGCCGGTCAGTTGGGATCCTGCGGCCAGGCCGAGGGCTCCCACAACGCCGACCGCGACGAGGGACGCCGCCGTCCGGCCGCGGACTGCATGCAGGGTCTTCTCGTGGTAGGCCCGGACCTTCCGGACCCCCGGACCTTCGGTTTCCTGTTCGATGCTGCGCGGCAGCAGGAGCTGCGCCAGGACGGGCGTTACGGATACCCCGACCACCATGGCGATGAGCAGGGCAAGGGCGGCCGTCCAGAAGACCGGCTGGAAGAAGGCGCCGGGCACTCCCGCGAGGAACAGCGTGGGTGACAGGGCAATCAGCATGATCAGTGATGCGTGCATCAACGGTGTGCGGACCCGCTGCACCGCCTGGACGACGCGGGTGCGCAGGTCAGCTGCGGCCAGTGCTCCGGTGTCCGGAACAGCTCCCGGCCGTCGCTTGGCGTGCAGATCCTCGACGATATCGCCGACGATCACCGAGATGGCGACCATCATGCCGATGAGGACCGTGATGTTCAGGGTGGCTCCCTGCAGGTACAGCACAGCGGCGGCCGTGGCCACCGTGGTCGAGATGGCCACCAGCGCGATGACGGCGACACGCCAGGACCTGAAGAGCAGCCAGAACAGGGCCACGGCCACCAGCAGGCTCAAAAGCAGTGCGGTGCCGATGCTGTTCACCGTGTCCTGAAGGAAGGTGGCCGGCCGGAAGACCGAAGTATCCAACTGCACGCCGGTCAGTCCGAGCTGGAGATCCTTAAGCGCAGCCTCAACGTTCTGGGTGACTTCCAGGGCATTGGCATCGGGGAATTTCTCGACCACGAGCAGCAGGCCGGTTTCCTGTGCGAGGGCGTCGCCGATTAGCGGCTGGTGGTCTTCCTTGACCTGCGCCACATCGCCCAGGGCCATCGTTCCGCCGGAGTCCTCGAGGCTGACCTTGGCCAGATCGGCCGGGGTCCGGATGGGCAGGACGTGCTGGATGCCAAGGCGTTGGTTCGGCGATTCCACGAAGCCGCCGGTACCCGGCGTCGATGCTTCGAGGTAGCTCAGCGGCGACACCCATACGGCGTTGCCGGCTGTCTTGACAACTTGCTCCAGGGTGACCCCCTTGTCGCGAAGCTGGTTGGGGTTGACTTCGACCTGGAGCTGCTGCTCACGCTGTCCCCAGATGGAAACATTGGCCACACCCGGAATGCCGATCAGCCGCGGCTTGATCTGCCAGCGCGCCAGCACGGACATGTCAATGCCGGAAAGCTCGGCCGAGTTCATCCGCACCATCAGGACACGGCTGGTCGACGAGGTCGGCTGCATAATCAGCGGCGGTGCCGAAACGTTCGGCAGTGCGTGGGCCTGCGTCATGCGTTCAGCCACAAGCTGCCGGGCCCGCAGCAGGTCGGTGCCGGGCTCGAAGATAAGTTCAATCGATGAAAGCCCTGCCACGGACTTGGAACGGATTTCGTCCAGCCAGGCCACCCCGTTGAGGAGGTCTGCTTCCATAGGGGCAGTGATGAGCTGTTCAACTTCAACAGCGGAGAGGCCCAGGGCCTCGGTCTGGATTTCGACGTGCGCGGGCGCGAACTCCGGCATGGTGTCAACGGCGATACGTGGTGCGTTGACAACACCGAAGGCAATGAGTCCGGCGGCTAAGGCGAGAACCAGGATGCGGAACTGCATACTGAAGCGGGTAACCCAGCCAAACATGGCTAATCCATTTCCATGGAGCCGGAAGTTCCACGGCATCCGGCCGGTGTTTGTGGTTTGCTCACGCAGGAATTTCGAACGTGCGACATGACAGGCTCCTCAACCTGAGACCAGTGCGAATCCCCCCATAAGATCCTTGGCACGCGATCCTGAGTGCATACTGTTCCGATCCAGTGGCATTAGCAATAAGCCCCACAAAGCGGACTACGCTAAGGCTGTTCTCAGTGTTTTCTCAGCAATGCCCGTCATTATGGTCGTAGGACCAAATGCGCCGCCGAAAATACGTGGGGCAGCATAGTTGGCTACTTGCGGTGCCGTGCGCGCTACCTGTAAGTGGACGACGGGTCACTTGGGCGCCGATGCAACATACTTGGAATAGTGCGTGAATCCCTGCAGGGATTACGCCACTTGTCCCGCATCGCGACCTATATAACAATTCGAACACGGCCGTGATTTTGCTGGTGTTGTGTGCCTATGGTGCGGACCGCTTCGCGCCTGGGTTGCATCGGGGGAGGCCTGCCGGATTCCGGTAGAGCCGGCACGTGCAGCCGCCGTGCGGGGTGCCGCCCGCGCGTGTCCGGCAGGGTTCGGCGGGAAGCGGCCCGAGACGCTAAAGTGGATCTATGCCTGTGATCCTCCTGCTTAGCTAGCCGCCCGGTATTTGTCACTCCGTTTACCGCGCGGCTGCCCCTCCCTGACGAGGGGCTTTTGTGTGTCCGGGTCCGATCGGGCGGGACGCCGGACGCCGGTGCGGGGTTCGACGGCGGGGAGCGGCAAGCTGCGGTGGCCATTCGGGCCGGGGGGATCATCAGTTGAGGTATTCAGGCGTGACAGAACACGTGACAGAACAGAAGAGGCCAGCAGTGAGCGTTCAGCCGGAGACAGACACCGGAACAGCATCAGCCGCAACGGACGCGCCCGAAGAGGGCGCCTACAACTTTGCCGCGATGGAAGCCAAGTGGCCCCAGGTCTGGGAAGACCTGAAGGTCTTCACTCCGGTCGACGACGGATCCAAGGAACGCCGCTATGTGCTGGACATGTTCCCGTACCCTTCCGGTGACCTGCACATGGGCCACGCCGAGGCCTTCGCGATGGGCGACGTCGTTGCCCGCTACCTCCGGCAGCAGGGGTATGACGTCCTGCACCCGATCGGCTGGGACTCCTTCGGCCTGCCGGCCGAGAACGCCGCCATCAAGCGCAACGCGCACCCGAGCGAGTGGACCTACGCCAACATCGAGACCCAGGCGGCGTCGTTCAAGCGGTATGCCATTTCCGCCGACTGGTCACGCCGGATCCACACCTCCGATCCCGAGTACTACCGCTGGACGCAGTGGCTCTTCACCCGCTTCTACGAGCGCGGCCTGGCCTACCGCAAGGATTCGCCGGTCAACTGGTGCCCGAAGGACCAGACGGTGCTCGCCAACGAACAGGTCGTCAACGG
>JBFGBS010000189.1:0-5020 GCA_041567475.1 Arthrobacter sp. | reverse complement strand
TGTCGCCGTAGACCTTCGTTAGGTTTCGTGCTTCGATCATGGAAGCGGTCCTTCGCGTAGAGAGCGGGCAGTGGCAGTCCGCCGCGATCCGGTGTCGGCGTACTCCCCACGCTACCCATACCGGCCGCGTTTTCGCCCGGATTCAGGGATGAATCAGGGGCTGTTCAGTGAATCCGGTCCTGGGACGGCCCGGGGGAGTAATAGACCAGGGCCCCCCGGCGGACGCTCAGGTCGACGGTGCGGACTCCGGCCATTACTTCGCCGTCGACGGCCAGAACCATGGCGGATTCCCCGGCTTCCACCCGGATCCGGTCCGTTTCACTGAGGTGTGTAATGCCGGATGTTGCGACCGTTCCGGCCAGGACGGACCAGAGCAGGCGCAGCCGGGCGAAGGCCTCGTCCGCCGTGATCATCCGCAAATCCAGGACGCCGTCGTCGAGTTCCGGGCGCACCAGCGGGGCGTGGTCGCGGGGGTAGTACCGGCCGCGGCCGATGTACAGGATCCACAGCCGGCGCCGCACGCCGTCGACGATCAGGGTCGTGGGGCAGCCCGTCGCGAAGGTCCGGAACATGGCGATCATTCCCGCCAGCGGTCTGCCCAGCTTCTGCTGCAGCCGCTCCCGGCGCCGCACCAGATCGGGATAAAGGCCGATGCTCGCTGTATTGAGCATCGTCAATTCGCTCTGTTCCGGCTCATCCGGCCGCCCGCGCTCCACCCGCACCACGCCGACGTCGGACCGGGCCGCCGAGCCCGCGGCGGCCGCCTCCGCGGCACCGTCGAGGGTGGAGATTCCGGCGTCGCGGGCAAAGTGGTTGAGGGTCCCTCCCGGCAGCACCAGCAACGGGAGGCAATGCTCGACGGCGGCCTTCGCGGCAGTGCCAACGGTCCCGTCGCCGCCCCACACGCCCAGGGCGACGACCCCGGGGCGGGTCGCCACGGCATCAATTTCCGCGGCCACGTCCGCGTCTGCGGCCAACTCCTTTATATACGCTTCGGGGAATATTTCTTGGAGTGCCGTCCTGGTCTCGGTTGAGTAGCCGCCGCCCCGGGGATTGACCGCAATACCCAGTCCGCGTCCGGCAGGCAGTTGCGGCGCCGGGGCGACGGTTCGCCGGGTCTCGGGCACAGGCGGGCCGACCGGCCACCATTTTCTCGTCAGCAGGGCTGCTCCGGCGCCGATGGCCGACCCGAAGGCAACGTCGGAGGGCCAGTGCGCGCCGGTGTGGACGCGGGAGTAGGCCACCCCGGCGGCTACCGGGGCCAGCGCGGCGCCGAGCGCCGGCCGGATCATTCCTACTCCGAATGTGAAGGCCACGGCCGAGGCGGAGTGGCCCGAGGGCATGGACGAACTTGTCGGCTGGGGATGGACAAACCGGAACACCGGCAGGTGTTCCGGTTGCGGCCGGGCCCGCGGCAGCAGCGTCTTGAAGCCGAGGTTGGTAATGCCGGACGCCATACCCTGGGCCAGCAGTCCGTGCAGGGCCGCGCGGCGGGTCCGGCCGGGAAACAGGGCCATCACGGCGGCGATGCCGACCCACAGCTTTCCCTTGTTCGCCGCGGCGGAGAGTTCCCGGAAAAAATCGTCGTGTCCACCGCCGGGAAAAGCCGACACGGCACGGACCAGCTTCCGGTCGAACCCGTCCGTTCTCCCCTGCAACGTCCTCAGTATGCTGTGCACGTGACCACCCTACTGCCGCGGGACCGCGGGCGCCCGTGTTCGGTCAGGGCCGCCGGATCCGCGTTAGCCGGTCATTGACGGCGCACCGACTTCGCGGCTCCGGCCAGCACGAGGGCGCAGACAATCGGGACCCCGATCGCGAGCAGCGCCGTCCGGATTCCGGTCACGTCACCGAGGTAGCCCAGCAGCGGAGGCCCCGCGAGGAACGCGACGTAACCCAGGGTGGACACTACCGACACCCGGGCGGCAGCGTGCTTGGGATCATCCGCCGCGGCAGACATGCCGATCGGGAAGGCGAGGGCCGCGCCGGCGCCCCACAGCGCTGCGCCGGCTGCGGCGAGCCAGATATTCCCGGCCTGGACGAAGAGGCCCAGGCCCAGGGCCGCTGCGGCCATGCTGGCCCGCAGCACCGCCACCCGGCCGTAGGCATCGATCACCCTGCCGCCGACCCAGCGCATGGCGGTCATGGCAAGGACGAAGACGGCAAAAAGGAGCGCGCCGGTGGATTCCGTGGCGCCGAGGCCATCAACCCCGGCTTTGGCGATCCAGTCGTTTCCTGCGCCTTCGGTGAGGGTCGCGCCGAGAACCACGACGCCGATCAGCAGGGTGCGGGCATCCCCCCAGGCGCTGGCAATCTTCGGCTGCTGGACGTCCCCGGCCTGGGGAGGAACCGGCGCCACATGTTCGAGGAAGTACTTCGGCGCAATGAGGGCGGCAGCCGCCACCACGGCCGCGATGGCCAGCAGGTGGGCCGGCAGGCCGACGTCGAGACTCGAAAGCCCCGCACCGATCAGGGCGCCGATGAAAGCGCCGCCGCTGAAGGCAGCGTGAAACTGCGGCATGATGGTGCGCCCGAGTTTGTGCTCGACGTCGGCACCTTCAATATTTTGGGAGACATCCCAGAGTCCGATCCCGATGCCGAAGAAGAACAGTGAGATTGCCGTTCCCGGGACGGTTTCGGCCGCGAGCGAGAGCGCGATGCCTACCCCGGCGGCGGTCACCAGCAGCCCGGCGGCGCGGACCGTGTTGGCCGTCCCGATTCTGCCGACCACGTGCCCGGCCGTGGGCAGGGCAATCAATGACCCGACGGCCACGCACAGCAGCAGCGTCCCCATCTGCCCGGCGGTGATCTGCAGGATCTCCGTGACCGCGGGAATGCGGGCGGCCCAGCTGGCGAATACGAGCCCGTTGATGCCGAAAATCAGGAAGGTGGCGGCAGCCGCCGCGTTGAGCTGTGTCTGGCGGGCTGCCTCGGTGGCCGGGCCGGTCGGAGTCATGCACCCACTGTAGCGAGGGCAGGGTTCCGGGACCGCCGTGTGGCTGGATTCGAACGCGGGGTCAGATCTTGCCGGTAAATCCCGTCAGGATGGGCGATATCTGACCCCGCGTGGGAGTCCTAGCGGGCGCGCTCGACCCGTTTTTCGTCCCACACGGGTTCCGCGGACTCGTAGACCCTGCCGTCGGAGCCGAAGACGAGGAAGCGGTCGAAGGTCCGGGCGAACCAGCGGTCGTGCGTGACCGCGAGGACGGTGCCCTCAAAGTGGTCGATTGCCCGTTCCAGCGCCTCGGCCGAGTGGAGGTCCAGGTTGTCCGTGGGCTCGTCCAGGAGCAGCAGGGTGGCCCCGGAGAGCTGCAGCAGCAGAATCTGGAAGCGGGCCTGCTGGCCGCCGGAGAGCGACTCGTACTTCTGCTCGGACTGCCCGGCCAGGCCGTAGCCGTCTAGGGCTCCGGCGGCCGCCTCGCGGCCCAGCCCGGAGCGGTGTTCGTCGCCGCGGTGCAGGATGTCCAGCAGGGTCTTGCCCAGCAGGTCGGGGCGGACGTGGGTCTGGGCGAAGAAGCCGGGCCGGATCCGGGCGCCGAGTTTCACGGTGCCCTCGTGCGGGACCTCGGCAATGACGACGTCGGACACCGGCAGGTGCTCGCGCTCCGGATCGGTGCCGCCAGTGGCGAGCAGGCGCAGGAAGTGGCTCTTGCCCGAGCCGTTGGAGCCGAGCACGCCGACGCGGTCGCCGAACCAGACCTCGGTGGAGAACGGCTTCATCAACCCGGTCAGTTCCAGCTTCTCGGCGACGACGGCGCGTTTGGCGGTTCGGCCGCCCTTGAGCCGCATCTGCACGTTCTGCTCGATCGGCAGCGCCTCGGGCGGTCCCGCTTCGAGGAATTTCGCCAGCCGGGTCTGGGCGGCGTGATACCGGTTGGCCATGTCGGAGCGGAACGCGGCCTTGTTCTTGTACATGTTGACGAGTTCCTTGAGCTTGACGTGCTCCTCGTCCCAGCGTTTGCGCAGCTCCTCGAAGCGGGCGTTGCGGTCCGCGCGGGCGTCGACGTAGGAGCCGAAGCCGCCGCCGTGGATCCAGGCGCCGGCGCCGTTGATGCCGGGCTCAAGCGTGACGATCCGGCCCGCCGCGTTGTTGAGCAGTTCCCGGTCGTGGCTGATGAACAGGACCGTCTTCTTCGACTCGTTGAGTTTCGCTTCAAGCCAGCGCTTACCCGGGACGTCGAGGTAGTTGTCCGGCTCGTCGAGCAGGAGCAGTTCGTCCGGTCCGGAGAACAATGCTTCCAGCACCAGCCGCTTCTGTTCGCCGCCGGACAGGCTCGACGCCGGGCGGTGCTGCGCGCGGTCGAAGGGCAGGCCGAGCGCCGCCATGCACACCTCGTCCCAGACGGTTTCGACGTCGTACCCGCCTGCGTCGCCCCAGTCCACGATCGCCTGGGCGTAGGCCATCTGGGTCGGTTCGTCGTCGTGTTCCAGCATGGCCAGTTCAGCCTCGTCCACGGTGCGTGCGGCGGCGGCAAGGGCCGGCGGAGCGGCGGAAACCAGCAGGTCGCGGACCGTGGAGTCGTCCCGGACCTGGCCGACGAACTGGCGCATGATGCCCCTGTTGCCGGAGCGCCCCACCACCCCTTCATCGGGGATGAGGTCGCCGGCGATGATCCGGAAGAGAGTTGTCTTTCCGGTACCGTTCGGCCCGATCAGCGCCGTTTTGGTGCCGTCCGGGACCTTGAAGGCCACTCCGTTGAGGAGTTGGGTGCCGTCGGAGAGGAAGTAGTCGATGCCGGAAACGTCAATATGAGCCACGGTTCCATCCTCCCACGGCCCGGTTGGCCGTGCCGTGGGAGGGGCGGCCGCCGGCTAGTTCATCGCTTGGCTCATCATCAGGAGGTCCGGACGGCGCGCCGCCCACGGCCGGACGGCCTCAAGGGCCGCACCAACAGCGAAAACCGTTGCGTCGTCGAACGGATGACCCACAATCTGGACGCCCGTGGGGATGCCGCAGCCGGCCATGCCGCTTGGCACCGCGAGCACGGGGCAACGGTTCGCGATATTGAACGGAGCCGTC
>JBFGBS010000188.1:0-5022 GCA_041567475.1 Arthrobacter sp. | reverse complement strand
CGGCTCCGGCCCGGAACGGCTCGTTCCGGGCCGGAGCCGTCTGCCGCGACGGACCCCCGGCGGGCTCTTCCGGCAGCATCCGGGCCGCCGATGCGCCGGTCCGCTACGCCCACAGGGAACTTTTGCCCGCGTCCGTGCGTGAGTCCCTGCGACGGTGTATAGCTAGAACCTGACGCAACACCCCACGCGCGCAGAATCTTCGCCGTGCAGCACTACCAGGAGGGACGGGGCCAGCCCCGCACAGATGAAAGCTAAGAGTTTCTTCAAGGGCCCCGGCATCTGGATTATCGTCGTGATTGCCATGCTCCTGCTCGCCTTCGCCACCCTGGCGCCGGGCGGCGCCAGCCGGATCGACACGGACAAGGGCCTCGCCCTGCTGGCCCAGTCCGGACAGATCGAACAGGCCAAGATCTTCGACGGCGAGAACCGTGTGGACCTGGTCCTGAAGGACAACCTGCAGATCGACGGACAGGACAAGGGCAAGAACGTCCAGTTCTACTACGTGGACGCCCGCGCCCAGGACGTCGTCAAGGCGGTCACGGACACCAAGCCCTCCGGCGGTTTCACCGACCAGCCGGTCGAGAACAACTGGCTCTCCGGGCTGTTCTCCCTCCTGATCCCCGTGCTCCTCCTCGGTGTGCTTTTCTGGTTCCTGCTCTCCCGGATGCAGGGCGGCGGGTCCAAGGTCATGCAATTCGGCAAGTCCAAGGCCAAGATGATCAGCAAGGACATGCCGCAGGTGACCTTCACTGACGTGGCCGGCGCCGACGAGGCGGTCGAGGAACTCGAAGAAATCAAGGAATTCCTGCAGGAACCGGCGAAATTCCAGGCCGTCGGCGCCAAGATCCCCAAGGGCGTGCTGCTCTACGGTCCGCCCGGCACCGGCAAGACCCTCCTGGCCCGCGCCGTCGCAGGCGAAGCCGGTGTGCCGTTCTTCTCGATTTCCGGTTCCGACTTCGTGGAAATGTTCGTCGGTGTGGGTGCCTCCCGCGTCCGCGACCTCTTCGAACAGGCCAAGGCGAATTCGCCGGCCATCATCTTCGTGGATGAGATCGACGCCGTCGGCCGCCACCGCGGCGCCGGGATCGGCGGCGGCAATGACGAGCGCGAGCAGACCCTGAACCAGCTGCTCGTCGAGATGGACGGCTTCGACGTCAAGACCAACGTCATCCTGATTGCGGCCACGAACCGGCCCGACGTCCTCGATCCCGCGTTGCTGCGTCCGGGCCGCTTCGACCGCCAGATTTCCGTCGAGGCCCCCGACCTGATCGGCCGCGACCAGATTCTGCAGGTCCACGCCAAGGGCAAGCCGATGGCTCCCGGCGTCGACCTGAAGGCAGTAGCCAAAAAGACTCCCGGCTACACCGGCGCGGACCTGGCCAACGTGCTCAACGAGGCGGCCCTGCTGACCGCCCGCTCCAACGCGAACCTGATTGACGACCGCGCCCTGGACGAGGCCATCGACCGGGTCATGGCCGGCCCGCAGAAACGCAGCCGGGTCATGAAGGAACACGAGCGCAAGGTCACCGCCTACCACGAGGGCGGTCACGCGCTCGTCGCCGCGGCACTGCGGAACTCGGCACCGGTCACCAAGATCACCATTTTGCCCCGCGGCCGCGCCCTCGGATACACCATGGTGGTGCCGGAGAACGACAAGTACTCGGTCACCCGCAACGAACTCCTCGACCAGATGGCCTACGCCATGGGCGGGCGCGTCGCCGAGGAACTCGTCTTCCACGATCCGTCCACCGGTGCGTCCAACGACATCGAAAAGGCCACCGGGATCGCCCGGCGGATGGTCACCGAATTCGGGATGAGCGAGCGGGTCGGATCGGTGCGGCTCGGACAGGGCGGCGGCGAGCCGTTCCTGGGCCGGGACGCCGGCCACGAACGCAACTACTCGGACCAGATCGCCTATATCGTCGATGAAGAGGTGCGCCGGCTGATCGATGGGGCACACGACGAGGCCTACGCCATCCTCACCGAGAACCGCGATGTCCTCGATTCGCTGGCACTCGAATTGCTCGAACGTGAAACGCTGAACCAGGCCGAAATTGCGCAGGTCTTCACGAACATCCGCAAGCGTGATTTCCGCGAGGTGTGGCTGTCGAAGGAAACCCGCCCGGTCCAGCAGGCCGGTCCCGTGGAGTCCCGCCGGGAGAAGGCCGAGCGGGAGGCGCAGGAAGAAGCCAAGCGCGCCCGGCTCGAAGAGCCGCTGGACGCCCGGCCGCCGCACGCCCAGGGTGTTCCGGGGCAGGAACCGTTCCGGGGCGGAGCAACGGATATCGGGTCCGACGGCCATCCCGGCTAGGCTTGCCTCTGTGACCTTTAACTTCGATGACGACGAGCCCGCCGCCGCTCCGGCGGCGGGCGGCGCCGCAAAGCACCCGAGCCACAAAGTCGACCGGCCCCGGATCGAGGCGGCGGTACGGGAAATCCTGCTCGCAATCGGTGAGGATCCGGACCGCGGCGGCCTGCTCGATACCCCCAAGCGGGTAGCCAAGGCCTACGCGGAGATGTTCGCCGGCCTGCACCACGATCCGGCGGAGATCCTGGCGACCACCTTCGACCTCGACCACGAGGAACTCGTGCTGGTCAAGGACATCCCCTTCTATTCCACCTGCGAACATCACCTTGTGCCGTTCCACGGCGTGGCCCACGTGGGGTACATTCCCTCGCACGAGGGGAAAGTCACCGGACTGAGCAAGCTGGCGCGCGTAGTGGACATGTTTGCCCGCCGCCCCCAGGTCCAGGAGCGCCTGACAACCCAGATCGTCGAAGCCCTCGTTACCCACCTCAACCCCCGCGGCGCAATCGTCGTCGTCGAATGCGAACACCTCTGCATGTCGATGCGCGGCATCCGCAAGCCCGGCGCGAAAACCGTGACCAGCGCGGTCCGCGGGCAACTTCATGATCCGGCCACCCGCGCCGAAGCCATGAGCCTCATACTCGGAAGGTAACCAACCAGACCATGGATTCCCTCGCAGCAGCCCCCGGCACCGGCCCCGCAACGTCACCCCTGCCCCTTCTCCGCAGGCCGCGACCGGCGGCTCGGTTCGCCGACCTGCCCACCGACCGGACCCTCGTGATGGGGATCCTGAACGTCACCCCCGACTCCTTCAGTGACGGCGGCCGGCACGCCACAGCGGACTCGGCGATTGCCGCCGGCCTGCGGATGTTCTACGCCGGCGCTGACATCATCGACGTCGGCGGCGAGTCCACCCGCCCGGGCGCGGACAATGTCAGCCCGGACGAGGAGCAGCGCCGGGTTATCCCCGTCATTGAGGCCCTCGTCAAAGCGGGCGCCCTCGTCAGCGTTGACACCACCCACGCCGCCACCGCGGCTGCGGCCCTGGCGGCCGGGGCCGCACTCATCAACGACGTCTCCGGCCTGAGCCTGGAACCGGAGATGGCTGAGCTCGTGGCCCGCACCAAGGTGCCCTACATCCTTATGCACCGCCGCGGCGACGCGGCCACCATGGACTCCCTGACCCAGTACGGCGACGTGGCGGCCGACGTCGCCGCCGAACTGGCCGGCGTCCGCGGCAAGCTTTACGCGGCCGGCGTCGCACCGGAGCAGATCATCCTGGACCCGGGCCTGGGCTTCGCGAAAAAGGACCAGCAGAACTGGGAGTTGCTCCAGGGCCTGGACGAGCTGGCGGGCATGGGTCACCGGATCCTGATCGGCGCGTCCCGCAAACGTTTCCTCGGCACCCTCCTGACCGAGGCCGGCAAGGCCGCCCCGCCCGCGGAGCGCGATGCCGCGACCGCCGCCGTCACCGCGATCTGCGCCGCCCGCGGCGCCTGGGCCGTGCGCGTGCACGACGTCGTCCCAAGCCTGGACGCCGTCAAGGTTGCCGCGAAGATGTCCCCGGTTGCCCCCGGTGCCGCTCCCGTCAACGACTGACCGGCCGCCATGGACAAGATCACGCTGACCGGCGTCACCGCCGTCGGCCACCACGGGGTGTTCGACTTCGAGCGCCGGGACGGCCAGCCGTTCATCGTCGACGCCGTGCTGCACCTGGACTTCAGCCGGGCGGCCGGCTCCGACGATGTGCAGGACACGGCACATTACGGCGAAGTGGCCGACTGCATCCGCGGCTGGATCACGGGCGAACCCGTCAACCTGATCGAGGCCCTGGCGGTGCGGATCGCCGAGGACGTGCTGCGCCGCTTCGCCGTGGCCGCCGTCGACATCACCGTGCACAAACCCAAGGCCCCGATTGAAGTCGAGTTCGGCGACGTCTCCGTCTCGGTCCGCCGGGAGCGGGAATGAGCACCAGCGAATACTCCCGCGCCATCCTGGCCCTGGGCAGCAACCTGGGCGAACGCAGCGAAACCCTCTCCGCCGCCGTCGCCGCCCTGGTGGACCCGCCGGAAGTGCGGCTGCTGGCCATTTCGCCGATCGTGCAGTCGAAAGCGGTCGGCGGCCCGCCCGGCCAGCCCGATTTCCTGAACATGGTCATCGCCGTGGAGACCTCGCTGCCGCCGCGGGAGCTGCTGCGGCACTGCCACGCGGTCGAACAGCAGCACCACCGGGTCCGCGACGTCCGGTGGGGTGCGCGGACCCTGGACGTTGACATCATCACCTACGGGGACACCGTCAGCGCGGATCCGACGCTCACGCTGCCGCACCCGCGGGCGGCGGAGCGCGCGTTCGTGCTCTACCCGTGGTCCCTCATTGATCCCGCGGCCGAGCTCAACGGCGAACGGGTCGGTGAGTTGGCGGTCCGGGCTGCGGACTTCCCGGGCCTGTCCACGTTTGACGGTTTCCAGCACGCGGACGGCGGGGACGGCGCGGCCGGCGCCGGCGGCGCGGCCGGAACGGTGAAGCGGCCGTGAAGCTGACCAGCCCGTTCCTCCTGCTGGCCATCAGCGTCACGGTGGCCCTCACCGCCTGGTTCGCCGCGGTGATGACCGGACGCTATAGCCTCCCGACTCCGGTGCTGCCGCTCACGGGGCTGCTGACCATGAGTGTGATCGTGGTCCTCACGCTGGTCCTGGGCATCCGCGTCCTGCGGT
>JBFGBS010000187.1:0-5076 GCA_041567475.1 Arthrobacter sp. | reverse complement strand
CGACGGCATCGTGGACCCGTTCGACGGCGGCTACGCGTCCTACGTCCTCGCCCGCGCCGAACGCGACCGTTCGGCCTCCGTGGTGGAAAGCAAACGCCAGCAGCTCGTCAAGAAGGAACTCGCCTGGCTGCGCCGCGGCGCCCCGGCCCGGACCGCCAAGCCAAAATTCCGCATCGAGGCCGCCAACGCGCTCATCGCCGACGTGCCCGAACCCCGCGACTCGATGGCGCTGAGCAAGATGGCCACCGCCCGGCTCGGCAAGGACGTGCTGGACCTGGAAAACGTCTCCCTCGACTTTTTGGGCGGCGACGCCGGGCAGAAGCTCTTTGACAACATCACCCTGCGCCTCGCGCCGGGGGAGCGGCTCGGACTCGTCGGTGTCAACGGCGCCGGCAAGACCACGCTGCTGAAACTGCTCAACGGCGAGATCGAACCGAGCTCCGGCAAGGTCAAGCGCGGCAAGACCGTCGTCACGGCCGTGCTGACCCAGGAAGTCAAGGAACTCGATGACGTCGCGGACCTGCGCGTCATTGAAGTGATCGAGCGCGAGAAGCGTTCCTTCAACGTCGGCGGGAAGGAATTCACCGCCGGCCAGCTCGTCGAGCAGCTCGGATTCACCAATGAGAAACAGTGGACCCAAGTCAAGGACCTCTCGGGCGGGGAGCGCCGCCGCCTTCAGCTGCTCCGGCTGCTGGTCGGGGAGCCGAACGTGCTGATGCTCGATGAGCCCACCAACGACCTCGACACCGACACGCTCGCGGCCGTCGAGGACGTCCTGGACGGCTGGCCCGGCACCCTCGTGGTGGTCAGCCACGACCGCTACCTGCTCGAACGCGTGACGGACCACCAGATGGCGCTGCTGGGCGACGGCAAGATCCGCGGACTGCCCGGCGGCGTCGACCAGTACCTGGAACTGCGGGAATCGGCCCTGGCCGGGTCCACCATCACCGGAGGCGGCAATCCCGTCACCGCCGCCGGCGGCAGTTCCACCCCCGCCGCGGAAGGACCCTCGGAAGCCCAGAAGCGCGACGCCCGCAAGGCCAAGAACCGGATCGACCGCCAGCTGGGCAAGCTCAAGCAGCAGGAAGACAAGATCCACGCCCAGATGAGCGCCGGGGCAGGCGACGCCGGGAAGTTCGACGAGCTCGCCGGCCTCAACAAGAAGTTGCAGGAACTCGCCGGCGAACGCGAAGCCCTCGAACTCGAATGGCTCGAAGCGCTCGAGGTGCTGGGAGAATAGGTCCTGTTCCGCGCTGCCCCGGCCGCTGAGTCGCACGAGCATCAACCTTCGTGGCAGAATTGATTCTCGTGCCGCAGGCTTAGCGCCGGGGCACGGTCCGCTCTGGTGTAATGGCAGCACCCCGGCCTTTGGAGCCGTGGAGTATAGGTTCGAGTCCTATGGGCGGAACAGTCGTAGCCTCACGTGGCGGGAGGCATTGGCGGTGGCCTTTGCAGGCCGCCGCCGATGCGACTGACCACGCCCCCGAGCAAGGAGAGCCCGTACGTGAGCCCCGAGAAAGCCGGCCCGGCCGCCGTGATCGTCCTGGCAGCAGGCGCAGGCACCCGAATGAAATCCCGGACCCCGAAAATCCTGCACGAGATCGGCGGACGGTCCCTCGTCGGCCACGCACTTTCGGCAGCCCGCAGCCTTGCCCCCCAGGCCCTGGCGCTCGTCGTCCGGCACGAACGGGACCTGGTCGCCGCGCACATCGCCGGCCTGGATCCGGCGGCCCTGATCGTGGACCAGGATGAGGTGCCCGGTACCGGCCGCGCCGTCGAAGTAGCCCTTGAGGCCCTCGACGCCCGCGACCCCCGGAATCTCCTCGCCGGAACCGTCGTCGTCACTTACGGCGACGTGCCGTTGCTCACCGGGGAACTGCTCGCGGAACTGGTTGCCGCGCACGAGGCCGACGGCAACGCCGCGACCGTCCTGACCGCGGTCCTGGACGATGCCACCGGCTACGGGCGGATCCTCCGGGCCGCCGACGGAACCGTCACGGGCATCCGGGAACACAAGGACGCCACGGACGCAGAGCGCGGCATCCGTGAGATCAACTCGGGCATCTACGCCTTTGACGCCGCCGTGCTGCGTGCGGCGCTGGCACACGTCACCACCGAGAACGCCCAGGGCGAGAAGTACCTCACCGACGTCCTCGGCCTGGCCCGCACGGCGGGCGGACGCGTCGCCGCCGTCACCACCGAGGACCGCTGGCAGGTGGAAGGCGCGAACGACCGCGTCCAGCTCTCCGCGCTGGGCGCGGAACTCAACCGGCGCACCGTCGAGGCCTGGATGCGCGCCGGCGTCACCGTGGTGGATCCGGCCACTACCTGGATCGACCCGACCGTCACGCTCGAGGAAGACGTCCGGCTGCTGCCCAACACCCAACTGCATGGCGGGACCACCGTGGCGCGGGACGCCGTCGTGGGTCCGGACACCACCCTGACGGACGTGCGGATCGGCGCGGGCGCGAAGGTGACCCGCACGCACGGCACTGGGGCGAGGATCGGCGCCGGGGCAAGCGTCGGACCGTTCACCTACCTGCGGCCCGGCACGGTCTTGGGCGAGACCGGCAAGATCGGGGCGTTCTACGAGACCAAGAACGTCACGATCGGCCGCGGCTCCAAGCTCTCGCACCTCGGCTACGCCGGCGATGCGGAGATCGGCGAGGACACCAACATCGGCTGCGGCAACATCACCGCCAACTACGATGGCGAAAAGAAGCACCGGACCGTCATCGGCTCCGGGGTACGCACCGGCTCCAACACGGTCTTCGTGGCCCCGGTCCAGGTCGGTGACGGAGCCTACAGCGGCGCCGGCGCCGTGATCCGCAAGGATGTACCGCCCGGCGCGCTCGTAGTGTCCCAGGCGCCCCAGCAGAATGTGGCTGGCTGGGTCGGGACGCACCGGCCCGGCAGTGCCTCCGCGGCGCTGGCGGACGCCGCCACACCATCCGCCAACACCCCGGCACCGACAGAAGAGGGCTAGCAATCATGAGCGAAATCACGGCACGCGGCGAAAAGAAGATGGTGCTTGCCGCCGGACGCGCGCACCCGGAACTGGCGAAAGAGATCGCCAAGGAACTGGGAACCGAACTGCTGCCCCTGGACGCCTATGACTTCGCCAACGGCGAGATCTACGTGCGGGCCGGCGAGAGCGTCCGCGGTACCGATGCCTTTGTCATCCAGGCGCACCCGGCACCGCTGAACAACTGGCTGATGGAACAGCTCATCATGATCGATTCGCTCAAGCGGGCCTCCGCCAAGCGCATCACCGTGGTCTCCCCGTTCTACCCGTATGCCCGGCAGGACAAAAAAGGCCGGGGCCGCGAGCCGATTTCGGCCCGGCTCGTCGCGGACCTCTACAAGACGGCGGGCGCCGACCGGATCATGAGCGTGGACCTGCACACCTCGCAGATCCAAGGCTTCTTCGACGGTCCCGTGGACCACCTGATGGCGATCCCGCTCCTGGCCGACTACATCCGCACCCGCGTCGGCACCGACGAGATCACGGTTGTCTCCCCGGACACCGGCCGGGTCCGGGTCGCCGAGCAGTGGGCCGAACGCCTCGGCGGCGCGCCGCTGGCATTCGTGCACAAGAGCCGGGACCTCACCGTCCCGAACCAGGCCGTATCCAAGACCGTCGTCGGACAGATCGAAGGCCGCACCTGCGTGCTGATCGACGACATGATCGACACCGGCGGCACCATCTCCGGCGCGGTCCAGGTGCTCAAGAACGCCGGCGCCAAGGACGTTATCATCGCCGCAACCCACGCCGTCTTCTCGGACCCGGCCGCCCGGCGGCTCTCCGAGTCCGGCGCCCGCGAGGTTGTGGTCACCGACACCTTGCCCATCGGCGCGGACAAGCGCTTCCCGCAGCTGACGGTGCTCTCCATCGCACCGCTCATCGCCCGTGCCATCCGCGAAGTATTCGACGACGGTTCCGTCACCAGCCTGTTCGACGGCCAGGCCTGAGCCGACGCCGTCCAGCGCAGGCCGGGACCGGCGGCAGTGCCGCCGGTCCGGGCCTGCGCTCCACGCGCTGCGCGGTTTTCGTGAACCCGGCGGCCGCTGGTAGCCTAGTAACGAAACCTTGGCGAGGGAGAGCGCCGGCAGCCCGTACACGCGGGAAGCCGGAACGCTGGTCTCCGTTATCGACTGGGTCTGAATCTCCCTTCGGAAGGGCAGCCTCGCGGCAGCCCGGCGTTGAAGGTCGTCACCAGACCTCCGCCCTTGCCGAACACCCTTCCAAAACCATCAGGAGATACCCATGGCTGAGCAGAAGCTTGCAGCAGAAGTCCGCACCGAATTCGGCAAGGGCTACGCCCGCCGCGCCCGCATGGCCAACCTCATCCCCGCCGTGATCTACGGCCACGGCGCAGAGCCGATCCACATCACGCTGCCGGCCAAGGCCACCACCCTGGCCGTCCGCACCGCCAACGCCCTGCTGTCCGTGGACGTCGATGGCGAAGCGCACCTCGCCATGGTCAAGGACATCCAGCGCGACCCGATCAAGCAGATCATCGAGCACATCGATCTCCAGACCGTCCGCAAGGGCGAAAAGGTGACCGTCGACGTGGCCGTGCACGTCACCGGCGAAGTCGCCCCCGGCAACGCCCACATCGTTGAAATGAACGTTGTGTCGCTTGAAGTCGAAGCGACCCACGTGCCGACCTTCGTCGAGGTCAGCATCGAAGGACGCGCCGCAGGCGAGCACATCCACGCTTCGGACCTGGTCCTGCCGCAGGGCTCCACCCTGCTGGCCGACGCCGACGCCCTCGTGATCCACATCTCCGAGGCTCACGTAGAGTCCGCAGATGACGAGGCCACGGAAGCCGCCGCCGAGTAATTCCGGCCAACGCATCGGCGGCCGGGTCCCCTGCGGGACCCGGCCGCCGTCGTATGCGCTGCCCGCAGGTCTTTGCCTGCCGTCCGCAGCCCGCCCGCCCTGCCGCGCCCCGCCTCGCCTCGAAGGATTGATCCATGACTGACACCTGGCTGATCGTCGGCCTCGGCAACCCCGGCGCTGAATACAGCCATAACCGGCACAACGTCGGACAAATGGTCCTCGACGAGCTT
>JBFGBS010000186.1:0-5082 GCA_041567475.1 Arthrobacter sp. | reverse complement strand
GACGTCGAACAACTCGCCAAGGATGCCGGCGCCGCCCACGGCCTGGACGTGGAGTGCTTCCAGTCCAACCACGAAGGTGCCCTCGTGGACGCCATCCACGCCGCGCGCGGCAAGGCCGTCGGGGTCGTCCTGAATGCCGGGGCCTACACCCATACCTCGATAGCCCTCCGGGACGCCATCTCCGCGGTCCAGATACCCGCCGTGGAAGTGCACATCACCAATGTCCATGCCCGGGAAGAGTTCCGCCACCACTCCTACCTCTCCGGCGTCAGCAAAGCCGTGATCGCCGGAGCCGGAATCATGGGCTACCGGTTCGCAGTGGAATACCTCGCCGGGCTGCACACGGACCGGGACTGAGCATGTCCCCCGCGGAACCCGTTGCCGGGCCCGCCGGGGCGGACGGGGCGGTCGGGAACACGGGGACGCGCAGCAACGCCGGGACGGACAAAAACGCCGGGGCCGCCGGAACCGCGGACTGGTACCGGCACTTCGGCACCGTGGATGCGCCCGGGTCCTCAGCCTGCTACGCGGAGTGGTCCCTGGCCATCGCCGCGGATCCGGAACTGATCCTGCGGATCGAACAGTGGCCGCATCACAAGCGCCAGCCGCTGCTGATGCTCGCAGCGGCCCGGTTCCTCGGCGCGGAGATCAGCCCCTACCCGGAATTCCGGGCCTTCCTGGACGCGCACTGGGCCGACGTGTCCCGGATCGTGCTCTCGCGGGCCACGCAGACCAATGAGGTCGGGCGCTGCGCCACGTTGCTGCCGTCCCTCGCGCAGATCGCCGCCACCGAAGGCCGGCCGCTTGCGCTCCTCGAAGTCGGCGCCTCGGCGGGGCTCAACCTGTTCCCGGACCGCTACGGTTATGCGTTCGACGCCGGCGGGAGCCAACTGGCCAGGATCGATCCAGCCGGCGCCCCGCCGGGAGGATTCCCCGTCCTGCGCTGCGCGGTGTCCGGTCCGGTGCCGCTTCCTGCCGGGGTGCCCCCGGTGGTGTGGCGGGCCGGTATCGACCTGAATCCGCTGGACGTCCACAATGCCGGCGACGTCGCCTGGCTCGAGGCACTGATCTGGCCGGAACAGGACTTCCGGCGGGAGCGGCTGCGCCAGGCGATCAGCATCGCCAAGGAACATCCGCCGCTGCTCGTCGCCGGCGACCTGAATGCCCGGCTGGAGGAAGTTGCCGCCCAGGCTCCGGCGGACGCGGCCCTGGTGGTCTTCCACAGCGCGGTAATGCCCTACCTTGATGCCGGAAACCGGACACGTTTCCGCGCCGCCGTCGCGCGGCTCGCTGCCGGCCGCGGCTGTCACTGGCTCTCGAACGAAGGCCACGGGGTGCTGATGCAGGCGGACGGCTCCGCGGTAGTCCCGGAGATGGATCCCGACCGGCTCCGCGGACGGTTCCTGTTGCTGCACAACGGCCGCCCGACGGCCATCACCGGCCCGCACGGCCAGAGCCTGGAATGGCTGTAGCGGCTATTTGCTGATGCACTGCCCGGAAGAGACGGCATTTCCCAGGCCGGGGGCCTGGGCGACGACCGGCCCCAGATCCTGCATGGTGACCGCGAAACCCTGGGCGGACTCCGACGTGGCCTTTGCGAAGATCACGCCCGCCACCTGCCCGTCCATTGTCAGCAGCGGCCCGCCGGAGTTGCCGGGCTGGACGTCGCCGGCCAACCGGTAAACGTCCGCCGGGGACGGGTTCTGGCCGTAGATATCCGGCACCAGAACCGTCGCGATGTCCTGCACCGTGGCCGGCTTGGACTGGAACGGACCGCCGTGCGGGTACCCGGCGAACGCGGCCGGGCTGCCGGAGGGCAGGTCGGCGCTGAGCGCCAGCGGCGCCGTCTGCAGTCCGTTCACGGCCAGGACGGCAAGGTCGTGGCGGGTATCAAAGTAGACCACGCGGCCCGGGAGCGCTCCGCCGCCGGGCATTTCCACAACAGGCTCCGAGACCCCCGCGACCACGTGGGCATTCGTCACCACACGCCCCGGTGACACCACGAACCCGGTACCCGTCTGGTTCTGGCCGCACTGGTACGCCGTCCCGGCGATCTTCAGCACGGACGCGGCCGCCGCATTCAGCGCCGGCGTATCCGTGCTCGTGTTCGGGATGGCCACCGGCAGGTCCTGGCCGAAACCGTCCAGGAGCGTCGGGATTCCTTCGCCGATGACTGCCGACCGCAACTGGGCCATCGACGTCTTCACCGGCGTCGGCGTCATTCCGTCGATGAGCCGGATGACCTTCGATTCGGCGAGCTGCCGGGACACGACCGGAACGCCCAGGCTGCCGATGCTGAACGCCAGCATCGACATCACAAGGGCGGACACCACCACGTTGACGCCCCCGCCTGCCAGGCGGTCTGCGCGGCGCAGGTGGCGTATCCGCACCGCGCCCCTGATGGAACGTCCGATCATGGTGCCCAGGCCGTGGCCGAGCATCATCAGAACGACGGCGGTTCCCAGAATGGCCGTCAGCCGCCAGCCGCTGTCACTGACGAGCCCGCTGACGATGGGGACGGAAACGAAGGCAGCCATCGCGCCTGCGGCGAATCCGGCGACGCCGCCTACCGTGACCAGGAAACCGTTGCGCAATCCGTGGATCAGGTAGGACACGAGCATCAACGTCAACACCAGGTCCAAAATGGTCAAGCCGAACACCGTGCTCCTTATAGAGTATTACTGCCCGATTCTACCGGTGCAGGCTGACAGTTTCCCGAGCCCGGTCCCGCGACCGGCGCGCGCGGGGGCTCTCGTATGCCAATTGCGTCACAGAAGCGCCAAAATTCTGAAACAATGACGGAAGCGCCCCAGCCGAAACAGTTAGTCAGGAGATTTCATGGATATCGAGGTATTGCGCCGCGCACCATTGTTCGCCACGCTCGACGACGAGGCGTTCCGTCTGCTGACGGACGAACTCACCGAGGTGGACCTCTCACGCGGAGCCTCGGTATTCCGGGAAGGCGATCAGGGCGACCAGCTGTATTTCATTGTCTCCGGCAAGGTCAAGCTCGGCCGCACGTCACCGGACGGCCGCGAGTCGCTGCTGGCCATCCTCGGCCCGGGCGAGCTTTTCGGCGAAATGGCGCTGTTTGATCCGAGCCCGCGCACGGCCACGGCCACGGCCGTCTCGGAGACCCGTCTGGCAGGCCTGAAGAACGAGAGCCTCAACGGTCTGCTGCGCACACGCCCGGAGGTTTCCGCCCAGCTGCTGCAGGCCCTGGCGCGCCGCCTGCGCCGGACCAACGATTCCCTCTCCGACCTTGTCTTCTCCGATGTTCCCGGCCGTGTGGCCAAGGCACTCCTGGACCTGGCCGACCGGTTCGGCCGCCCCGCGACCGACGGCGTCCTGGTGGCCCACGAGCTCACCCAGGAAGAACTGGCCCAGCTGGTCGGCGCCTCGCGCGAGACGGTGAACAAGGCCCTCGCCGAGTTTGTCCAGCGCGGCTGGCTGCGGCTCGAGGCCCGCGCCGTTGTCATTCTCGACATGCAGCGCCTGCGCCAGCGCTCCCGCTAAAACCCGGGCACCAGCCCACATGCCGAAGGCCGGTCCCGTCCAGGGAGCCGGCCTTCGGCATTTTGTCGCCCGTTCCCCGAGGGACATGCTCAGTTTTGGCGGGACATGCTCAGTTTTGGCGGGACATGCTCAGTCATGGAGGGACATGCTCAGTTTTGGCGGGACATGCTCAGTCTTAGGGGCGGGGAGTGGGCACAATGACATCATGTCCATCCCCCGGTCGCAGGGCGGGGCATGTCCCGCGGACCGGGTGGACCTCCCCGTGAATCAGCGTTCGCGCTGGGGTTCGCCGGCCACCGTCTTGGCCGCCTCGACTTCGAGCATGAGCCGGCCCTCTTCCTCAACGAGCCGTGGCTGATAGATATGGGCCTTGCGCTTGTAGCTGAGATAGGCGATACAGCCGTTGGCCGAGGCCATCTTCTCGAGCATGATCTCCGACCCGGGCACCAGAAGCTGGCCGAGCGTCCGCCCGACCGTGTTCTCCTGGCCTACCTCATCGCCGAGCGCCGTGGTGTCGCGTTCAGCAATGACGTTGCGGGCGCACACCCACCGGCCCCACACGCCCTTGCTCTCCAGCAGTGACGGCTGCTGGTTCACCGGCTGCGTGGCCGCGAAATACCGGGTATTGAACCGGCGGTGCGCGAAGTCCGGGCTCAGCCAGTTCACCAGCGGCCTGAGCAGGTCGGTGCGCACCGAGAGCCCGCGCTTGTCGAGGACGTCGGTGAACGTCTTTTCCTGGTCCGCGACGGCCACCCTGGCCCGCATCCATTCGGCGCTGGACGTCCCTTCCACCGTGGTGGACAGATCCGGGCCGGCCAGCAGGATGCCGGTCTCCTCGAACAGTTCGCGGATCGCGCCGATCACATGACGGCGGACCAGCCCGATGTCGCCCGTCCCCAGCTGTTCGGCCCAGTGCTGGGGCGAAGGGCCAAGCCAGCCGACGGCGTCGTCGTCCGAAGCCTCCAGCGATCCGCCGGGGAAAGCCAGGACGCCCAGCGGCGATGACCCCGGACGGTACCCGAGCCAGGTCTCCAGACCGGTCGGCGAGTCCCGCAGCAGGACGACGGAAGAAGCGAACCGGGGGGCGCGCGGCGTGCGTTCCCCATGTTCCAGCCAACTGCGTGCCGCCCCTTCGAGATCTTCGGGAAGAGCGAACAAACGGCGTGCTAAGTGAGGCAAGGAAGTAACCGGACCTTACGTGAATTCGGCGATCAGTTCGACTTCGACGGGAGAGTCGAGCGGCAGAACCGCGACGCCGACGGCGGACCGGGCGTGCTGGCCGGCGTCGCCCAGGACCTTGCCGAGGAGTTCAGAGGCGCCGTTGATGACACCGGGCTGGCCGGTGAAGGACGGGTCGGAAGCGACGAAGCCAACGACCTTGACGATCCGGGTAATGCGGTCGAGGTCGCCGATGACGCTCTTAACGGCGGCCAGGGCGTTGACGGCGCACACTGCGGCATACTCCTTCGCCGCTTCCGGCGACACGGTGGGCTCGTCGGAAGACGCCTCCGTGCCGGTGGAGACCTTGCCCGTGGCCTCGAGCCGGCCGCCGATGAACGGCAGCTG
>JBFGBS010000185.1:0-5089 GCA_041567475.1 Arthrobacter sp. | reverse complement strand
GAGTTCTTTTCCGTCCGCGTCGATGAAGCGCGCACCGAGACCCTGCAGCATTCCGGCGCCGCCGTCGGTATTGGCGCTTCCGCCGACGCCGAGAATGATCCTGCGGCAGCCGGCGTCCAGGGCGGCCCGGATCAGTTCCCCGGTTCCCCGGGAGGTTGCTCCGAGCGCGTCCTTTGTGCCGTTGGGGAGCGCGGCGAGTCCTGAGGCCGCGGCCATTTCGATGACCGCCTCGCGGCCGCGCACGGCGAATTCGGCGTCCACGGCCGCGCCGGTCGGGCCGGTGACGAGGGCGTTGCGGCGGGTGAAGCCGGAGCCGACGGCGGCGTCGAGGGTGCCCTCGCCGCCGTCGGCCACGGGAACGCCCGTCACGTCCAGGGCCTGTCCGGCGTGCGGGGCCGCGGAGCGAAGGCCCGCCGTGAGGTGGGTGACGATGTCCGGGGCCGATAGTGAACCCTTGAACTTGTCCGGTGCTATGACCACTCGCATGCCGGTGTTTCCTTTCGATGAAATCAGACGCGCCGGGCATGGCGCGCAGCAGGTGGCTGGGAGTTAGTCCAGCAGGGCGATGATGGCCGTCGGGGCGTCCTCACCGCGTGCGGCGAGGTCCTCGAACTCGTTGAGGGCGTTGATCTCGGTGCCCATGGAGATGTTGGTGATCTTTTCCAGGATCACTTCGACCACCACGGGGACGTTGAATTCGCTCATGAGGGCCTTGGCCTTATCGAAGGCCGCGGGCAGGTCGCTGGGGTCCTGCACCCGGATGGCCTTGCAGCCCAGGCCTTCGGCGACCTTCAGGTGGTCCACACCGTAGCCGTTGGTCTCGGGCGAGTTGATGTTCTCGAAGGCCAGGGACACGTTCTGTTCCATCTTGAAACCGCGCTGCGACTGCCGGATCAGGCCCAGGTACGAGTTGTTCACCACCACGTGGATGTAGGGGAGGTTGAACTGTGCGCCGACGGCGAGTTCTTCGATCATGAACTGGAAGTCGTAGTCTCCGGAGAGGGCGACGACGGTCTCGTCCGGCTTGCCGCGGACCACGCCGAGGGCGGCGGGTCCGGTCCAGCCCAGCGGGCCGGCCTGGCCGGCGTTGATCCACCGGCGCGGCCCGAAGACGTGCAGCATCTGGGCGCCGGCGATCTGCGAGAGGCCGATTGTGCTCACGTAGGTGGTGTCCTTGCCGAAGGACTTGTTCATTTCTTCGTAGACGCGTTGCGGCTTGATCGGGACGTTCTCGAAGTGTGTTTTGCGCTGCAGGGAGCCCTTGCGCTGGACGCATTCGCCAACCCAGGCGCTGTAGTCCGGCAAGGTGCCGGCGGCTTTGCGTTCCCTGGCGAGTTCCAGGAGCCCGTCCAGGGCTGCACCGGCGTCGGAGGCGATGCCCAGGTCCGGGGAGAATACGCGGCCGATCTGGGTCGGTTCGATGTCGATGTGCACGAACGTGCGGCCGGCCGTGTAGGTGTCCAGGCCGCCGGTGTGGCGGTTGGCCCAGCGGTTGCCGATTCCGATCACAAAGTCGGAGGCCAGCATGGTCTCGTTGCCGTAGCGGTGCGAGGTCTGCAGCCCCACCATGCCGGCCATGAGCCGGTGGTCGTCCGGGATGGAGCCCCAGCCCATCAGGGTGGGGATGACCGGGACGTTGAGCAGTTCGGCCAGTTCGACGAGCTGCGCCGAGGCGGACGCGTTGATGACGCCGCCGCCGGCGACGATCAGCGGGTGCCGGGCTGCGGTGAGCATGTCCAGTGCCTTGTCCAGCTGCTTGCGGCTGGCCTTGGGCTTTTCCACCGGGAGGGGCTCGTAGGTGTCGATGTCGAACTCGATTTCGGCCATCTGCACGTCGAATGGCAAATCCAGCAGCACGGGGCCGGGCCGGCCGGAGCGCATGAGCTGGAAGGCCTTCTGGAAGGCGCCCGGGATCTGGCCGGGTTCGAGGACCGTCATGGCCATCTTGGTGACCGGCTTGGCGATGGATTCGATGTCCACGGCCTGGAAGTCTTCCTTGTGCAGCTTGGCCACGGGGGCCTGTCCGGTGATGCACAGCATGGGGATGGAGTCCGCCCAGGCCGCGTAGAGACCGGTGATCATGTCGGTGCCCGCGGGGCCGGAAGTGCCGATGCAGATGCCGATGTTGCCGTCCTTGGCCCGGGAGTACCCGTCGGCCATGTGGGAGGCGCCTTCGACGTGCCGGGCGAGGGTGTGGCGGATGCCGCCGTGCTCCCGCATTGCCGAATAGAAGGGGTTGATCGCCGCCCCTGGCAGGCCGAACGCCTCGATGGCGCCCTCCTTAGCCAGGATGGCGACGGCTGCGTCTACGGTGCGCATCTTCGTCATGGTGTTCTCCTTGAAAGTCTGGTGGGGGTGCTGCTGGTGCGGCAGAGGTGCCGCTGCGTTACTGGCGGCCGCTGAGCTGAAGGGTCTGCTTGAAGAGCCCGGAGTGATCGAGGCCGCCGTCGCCCTGGTTGACGGTGGCGGCGACCAGCTGGGCGGCGAGGGCGCCCAGGGGAAGCGCGACGTTGGCTTCCCGGGCGGCCGAGGTGACGATGCCCATGTCCTTGTGGTGCAGGGCAAGGCGGAAGCCGGGTGCGAAGTCGCGGTCCAGCATCTTCTGGCCCTTCTGGTCCAGGACCTTGGAGCCGGCCAGGCCCCCGCCGAGGACCTTGAGGGCCGCATCGGTGTCGACGCCATAGGCCTCCAGGAAGGCGACGGCTTCCCCGAGGACCTGGATGTTGACGGCGACGATCAACTGGTTCGCGGCCTTGACGGTCTGCCCGGAGCCGGACGGTCCCACGTGGACGATGGTTTTGCCCACCGCGGTGAGCACGTCCTGGGCGGCCTCGAAATCGGCGGCCTCGCCGCCCACCATGATCGAGAGTGCGGCGGTGATGGCACCCTGCTCGCCGCCGGAGACCGGGGCGTCGAGGGCGCGGATACCGGCGGCCTTGGCCTCGTCTGCAAGCCGCTTGGCCACATCGGGGCGGATGCTGGAAGCATCAATCCAGAGGGTGCCCGGCTTCGCGTTCGCGAACAGTCCCTCCGGTCCGGAGACGACCCCTTCGACGTCCGGGGAGTCCGGCACCATCGTGATCACGACGTCGGCTTCCTTGACGGCGTCGGCGATGCTCGTGGCACCCTGGCCGCCTTCGGCGACGAGTGCGTCGATTTTTTCCTGGCTGCGGTTGAAGCCGGTGACGTGGTGGCCGGCCTTGAGGAGGTTGATGGCCATGGGAAGGCCCATGATGCCGAGACCGATGACTGCTACGTTGCTCATAACGTTTCCTTTGCTGAAGTGTGTGGGGACCGGGGTGGCCGGTCAGTTCGCGGCGGACTCGCGGATGGCCCAGGTGAAGGCGGCTTCGGCCGGTTCCTTGTATTCGAGGCCGATGTAGCCCGTGTAGCCGAGTTCGCGGCTGCGGGTGATCCATTCGCCGAGCGGAAGGTTTCCGGTTCCGGGGGCGCCGCGGCCGGGGTTGTCGGCGATCTGGATGTGGCCGAAGTCCTTGGCGTGCTGTTCGATCACGGCCGCGACGTCGTCGCCGTTGACGGCCAGGTGGTAGAAGTCGGCGAGGAGCTTGACGTTCTCTGCGCCGGACTCGTCCTTGACCCGGGCAATCACCGTGAGGGCGTCGGCGGCGGTGAGCAGCGGGTACCGGGGTGCTCCGCTGACCGGCTCGAGGAGGACGGTGCCGCCGATCCGGGCGACGCCGGCGGCTGCGGTCGCGAGGTTTTCGGCGCCGACGGCATCCTGCTTTTCGGCCGATTCCCCGTCGATGCGGTTGCCGTAGAGGGCGTTGAACGCCTTGCAGCCGAGGCGCTTCCCGATGCCGGCGACGACGTCGATGTTGTCCCGGAACTCGGCCGAGCGGGCCGGCCAGGAGACCAGGCCGCGGTCCCCGCCGGGCATGTTGCCGGCGTTAAAGTTCAGGCCGGACAGCTGGACGCCGGCATCGGTGATGGCCTGTTCAAACTTCGTGACCTCGGTGTCCGAAGGGACGGAGGCCTCAAACGGCCACCAGAATTCGACGGCGTCAAAGCCGGCCGCCTTGGCGGCCGCGGGCCGCTCCAGGAGCGGCAGTTCCGTCAGCAGGATGGAGCAGTTCACGGTATACGTCATTGGATTCGTCCTTAGCCCTCTGGACCGGCAACAACCGGCAGCGTTCACATTCCACTCGTTTAGCCTCTTCGGCTTATTTCACTTCGTGGAATCTTTATTTTGCTTTATGAAAAGTTTAGGCTTCGTGGGGCGAGCCGTCAACCCTGCCGGCCGGGCCGGGGTTAAACGACGGCGCCCCGGCCACAAGGGGCCGGGGCGCCGTCCGCGGACGGTCAGGTCAGGCGGATCTGCCGGTTCATGTCCTTATACAGCAAGTAGCGGAACTGGCCCGGGCCGCCGGCATAGCAGGCCTGCGGGCAGAAGGCGCGCAGCCACATGAAGTCGCCGGCCTCGACCTCCACCCAGTCGTTGTTGAGCAGGTACATCGCCTTGCCTTCCAGGACGTACAGGCCATGCTCCATAACGTGGGTCTCCGGGAACGGGATGACCCCGCCCGGCTGGAAGGTCACAATGTTCACTTGCATGTCGTGGGCCAGGTCGTTGGAATCCGTGAAGCGGGTGGTCTTCCAGGCGCCGTCGGTATCCGGCATGGCGGTGGGTTCCACCTCGGCATCACTGGTGACGAACGATTTCGCCTCGTAACCCTCAAGCCGCTCGTAGGCCTTGCGAATCCATTGGAAGGAGACAGTGTCGTCTGAAACGTTTTCCAGGCCCCAGACGGCGCCGGCCGCCAAGTAGGCGTAGCCGCCTTCCTCCAGCTGGTGCAGTTCACCGTCTAGGGTCAGGTTGACCTTGCCCTTGGTGACGAAGATGACGCCCTCGACGCCGGCCTCGAATTCAGCCTTGGGTGCGCCACCGCCCGGGCCGATCTCCACGATGAGCTGCGAGAACGTGGTGGCAAACCCGGAGATGGGGCGGGCCAGGATCCAGGAGCGGGTGTTGGAGAATCCCGGCAGGGTGCTGGTCACGATGTCCGTCATGACGCCCCTGGGGATGACCGTATAGGCTTCCGTGACGATGGCGCGCTCGGTGGTGAGGTGG
>JBFGBS010000184.1:0-5091 GCA_041567475.1 Arthrobacter sp. | reverse complement strand
GAGTTCGAGCAGCGGATCCCCGGCAATCCCGATCACGGAGGCCTCGGGGACGACGGGCTGTTTCCAGCCCATGTCCGCGGCGGGATCCATTCTGCACCGGTCCGCGAGCGCCTCGGTCTGGGCCAGCAGCCGTTTGAGGTCCGCGGCGCCGTACCCTGCGGCGTGAATGATCTCCTTGCCCAGCCGGAGCATCTGGGCCGCTGGCTTGAGCCAGCCCTGGCCGTTGGGCTGGAGCAGCGGGGCGGCGGAGAGTTCGGGGAGTGATTTCAGGGCCCGGGCGGAATCCAGGACGTCGGCGGTGGCCGCGCCGTCCTCGGCGACATACCGGACGGCGTTGCTCAGCACCGGGGGCACGTTGTGTTCGGCGGCGAGCTTGAGCATCCGCACGGCCTGGGCCGTGCTGAGCGGTTCGCCGGGCGGGCTGAGCTG
This sequence comes from Arthrobacter sp., assembly GCA_041567475.1. GTDB lineage: Bacteria > Actinomycetota > Actinomycetes > Actinomycetales > Micrococcaceae > Arthrobacter. Next base: position 4,662 of record JBFGBS010000184.1, on the reverse strand, counting down.
GGAGACCACTTCGGCGGCGAGGCTCCCCGGCGGCATGACTTCGAGCCAGCGCTTGAAGAGGGTGCGGGGCCGCAGGTAGCGCCGCCCGCCCATGGCCCGTCCGACGTCGGAGTCCGGGCCGATCAGGACGGTCAGCACCGGCCGCAGCGTTACCGGGTCCAGGGTGCGGGACGCCAGTTCAGCCCGGGTCACGGCTACCGGCACGGCTCCCCCGGCCTTCCCCGTGGTGCGGGCATGCGCATCCGAGATCAGCCGGCACAGGGCCCGGTACCCGGCGCCGTTGGTGTGGCCGTGGGCCAGGACGACGACGCGGCCCCCGACGTCGGTGCGGAGATCGCCCTCCTCGTCCAGGACCGCGAGGTCCACCCCGATGATTGCGTCCAGGCCTGCGGCCATGCAGGCCTTGAGGTGCTTGACCGCTCCGTAGAGCCCGTCCCGGTCGGTGCAGGCCAGGGCGGTGGCGCCGTCCGAGGCCGCGGCCGCGGCCAGGTCCTCCGGCCAGGAGACGCCGTAGTGGGCGCTGAAGGCGGTGGAAACGTGCAGATGGGTGAAGCTCATGCGCGCTTCCGGGCCTGGACGCCGTCATGGACGCGCAGCAGCCGCCACCGGCCGCTGCCGACGTGGCGGCTCAGGTCAAGGGTGAGGAGGCCTTCCCCGGCCTCCCCGGACGCCCGCACCTGGACACGCCAGATCTCATGGTCCACCAGTCCGGGGCCGCTGCCGAGCGGGGCCCTGGTTTCCTCGGCCCACCACTTCCGCCGCTCGAACCAGCGCACCGGTTCCGCGCAGACGCTATAGCGGCGGCCGGACCACTCGAGCGCCGCGGGCTGGCCTTCGGGAGTGCAGTCGACAGAGACGGCCTCGCTGAAAATGCCCATAAAGCCTCCCTGAACAACCCGGCGGCAGGGCTCCCGGACGCGGCTGGCCGGCGCCCGGGAACGGCCTGCTGGCAGCCAGGCACACAATCTTTATTCGAACATATATTCGAACATGGACAGTCTACGCAGGGCGGGGAACAAAACCTAGATCAGGGGTGGACGGGCGCGGACACAGGTAGCAGGATTGAGCCATGAGCTCCCATAACGCACTCTTGAATCACGTCAGCGTCGCTGCCAAGGAATCCCACTTGGTGGCGAAATTTAGTATTGACGGCAATATCCCGGGCCAGGGCGCCTATGTGGTGGGGCTGGTCGCGGCCACCCCGGACTATTCCCACCAGCGCCGGTTGGGGATCGAGTTCATGAACGGGGAGGCCGTGTCCTTTTACTGCTTCAGCCACGACGGCACCGAGGAGAACTTCGACCTCAAGGACGTGGAGCATTCGGGCAACACCATTACCGGCAACTTTCCGCTGAGCACCGTGATGGGGCTGGCCAAGGGCCACCTGATGAGCGCTTTCAGCGAAGCGGACGGCCGCGACTTCCAGGCCAACGTTCCGGTGGAGGAATCCCTGTAGGCAGCACAAAGGCGGCCCGCCGTCGGGGCAGGCCGCCCGTGGATGCCGGCGGTGTCAGTCGCTGGCGTTATGGACCTTCAGTTCCAGTTCGATGAACGCCGAGATCATGGCGCGGTAGGTCGTCTCCACGATGTCCGGATCAATGTCTTTTTTCTCCGCGGCGGAGCGCACGTGTTCGATCACGCGCTCCACCCGCCCGGGTGCCCGGACTTCCGCGTCGTCGCCCTTCAAGGTGCCCGAGATTCTGATGAGCCGCTCGCGGCGGGCTATCAGTGTGACGATCTGCTCGTCCACCTCGTCAACGGCCACGCGGACAGCGGCGAGCTGTTCCTTGTCGGCCTTGGCGTTCTTCTCAGCTGCGTAGTTCGAGGACATGGCACTGAGCGTATCCAACGGGCAGGCCCGTGGTCGAGCCGCCCCTTAGCCGCCCGTAACAACGAGGGACACGCTGTGGCCGCCGAATCCGAAGGCGTTGGTCATGCCGGCACCGGCTGCCGCACAGTCAATGGCCGCGCCGATCACGTTGACGCCGATCTCCGGATCAGGATTTTCGAGGTTGAGGGTTCCCGGCAGCCTGCCGGTGCGGAGCGCCTGGACGGCGACGATTGCGCCCAGCGCCCCGGCGCCGCCGAGCAGGTGCCCCGTCATGGACTTCGTGGAGGTGACGGGGACCTGGTTGCCGAGCAATGCCGCGATGGCCCCGGCCTCGAGCCGGTCCCCCAGCGGGGTGGACGTGGCGTGGGCGTGGACGAAGCCGATCTCGGCGCCGGTCAGCGATGCCTGGTCCAGCGCCTTTTGCATCACGCGTTCCTGCATGGCGGGGTCGGCGGCGACAATGTCGTGGGCGTCCGAGGTGATGGCGCCGCCGGCGATCCGGCCGAGGATTTCGGCCCGGCGCGCCACGGCAAAGTCCTCCCGTTCCAGCACCAGGATGCCGGCGCCTTCGCCGATCACAAATCCGTTGCGGTCCCGGTCAAAGGGGCGGGAAGCTTTCTCCGGTTCCCCGTCCGCGGTGGACAGCGCCCGGATCTGCGCGAAGCCGCTGATGATCAGCTCATTGACGCAGGCGTCCACGCCGCCGGCGATGACGACGTCGGCGGCGCCGCTGCGGATCATCTCGGTGGCCTGGACAATCGCTTCGGCCCCGGAGGCACACGCGCTGACCGGGGTCCGCGCGCCGCCGCGGGCGCCGACGTCGATCGAGACCCAGGCCGCGGGCCCGTTGACCATGATCTGGGTCAGGGTATGCGGTGACACCCGGCGGGCTCCCGCGTTGTCCAGGACACGGGCCTGGGCCAGGGTGGTTCCCAGCCCGCCGTATCCGGAGCCGATGACCACGGCCACCCGTTCAGGATCGGCCCCGGGCGCACCGGCCTGGGCCCAGGCTTCCCGTGCCGCGATCAGCGCCAGCTGGCCGCAGCGGTCCATCCGCCGGAATTCACGCATCGAAAGGTGCTCCGCCGGGTCCGCGCTGACGCGTCCGGCGATCCGGACCGGCAGGGCGGCAGCCCACTCCTCGTCGAGGGCGGCGATCCCGGACCGGCCCGCCAGCAGCCCCGCCCACGTTTCGGGCAGCGTTCCACCGACCGGCGTCATGGCGCCCATCCCGGTGACAACGACGCCGACGGATTCTCCGGTTACAGCAGCCACTCTTTGTCCTCCCGATTCACTCCCCCGCGCACCCCCGCGGTGGGAGTTTCAGGCGCACGCCCGTCAAAGGCCGCAGCCAATTCTACCTTTGGAAGGTCTTCGGAACGGCGCGGCGTCCAGATGCCGGGACCGGCGGAGGCTCAGAAGAGCCCCGGCACGGGCGTGATGAGCTCCGCGGCATTGTTCTTCACATTTCCGACGGCCGTACCGACGGCGTCGATCGTCCAGGTTTCGGCCACGCCGTGCGCCCCGGCGCGGACCAGGTCCACCAGGGCGGCTGCGTCATCGTCGCGCGGATCCAGCCAGGCCGCCATGGTGTTGCGGTCCATGGGGAGCGGGACGCGGTCGTGCAGGGCCGTCAGTTCGGCCAGGGTGCCGCCGTCGTAGCCCTCCGGCGGCGCATCCGTGGTGAGGATCGACGTCGAGAGCAGCCACCGCTCCGGGTCCCCTTCTGCCTTGGCCGGGTCCTGCCACCACTCGTAGAGTCCGGCGAACACAATGGGACTCCCGTCTTTCGGGTGCACATAGTAGGGCTGCTTGCTGCGCCCCTCCGTCTTCCATTCGTAGTACCCGTCCGCCGGGACCGCGCAGCGCCGGGACCGGACCGCCTTCCGGAAAGAGGGCTTCTCGAGCACGCTTTCACTGCGGGCGTTGATCATCCGCGGGCCGACGCCGGGGTCCTTGGCCCACGACGGCACGAGGCCCCAGCGGGCAATATGCAGCTGCCGGACCGGGCTGCCGTCCACGAGCCGCTCCAGCAGGATCGGCACATCGGCAGTCGGGGCGACATTCCACGACGGCCGAATCGCGATCTCGTTTTCAAGCTCCGCGTCGAACGCGGCAAGGAGATCTCCTACCGCCCGGGCCATCACGTAGCGTCCACACATGGCACCAGCATGCCACCTGTGGATAACGCCCGGGAATAGTGCGCTGCAGGTTACGGTTGTGGAAGGAACAACCAATTACGGTCAACACCAAGGAGATCTCCGTGGACTTCACTCCCGCATCCGGCACCATCACCATGTTCTCAACCACGTGGTGCGGTTACTGCAACCGGCTGAAGAAGCAGCTCGACGCCAAGGGCATCGGCTACCGGGAGATCAACATCGAAGAGGTCGCCGGAACGGCCGAACTGGTCGAAAAGCTCAATGGCGGCAACCGCACCGTGCCCACCGTGCTCTTCCCGGACGGCACCGCCGCCACGAACCCGTCGGCCGCGGACGTCCAGAGCCGCCTTGCCGCCTGAGCTACGTGTGGTAGCGTCTTGCCCAACAACTAAATAGCACTGATCACTTCGGAAATGTTGTGGTCACTCACAGCGCGGCTCCCCCTCGGGGGGCCGCGCCGTTGTGTCTGGCCGCCACGCACCTATACGACATCCATCTAGAGGAGATTTCCTTGGTCCATAAAGTCAAGGGCGCCGTCGTCCGCTCGAAGAATGCCCCCGTCACGCTGGAAACCGTCCTGGTCCCGGATCCCGGCCCCGGCGAGGCGCTGGTGGACATCCTCACCAGCGGCGTGTGCCACACCGACCTGCACTACAAGCAGGGAGCCAT
>JBFGBS010000183.1:0-5097 GCA_041567475.1 Arthrobacter sp. | reverse complement strand
GGAGCGGGCCGTTGCCCTGGGCGCCTCCGTGGTCCGCCCGGCGGAGGACAGCCCGCACGGCCGGCTGGCCGCCCTCACGGATCCCACCGGCGCACAGTTCCTCGTGATCGACTAGTCACCCGCCGGAGCGGAGCCCTGCCGCTCCGGGCACCGGCCGAGCCGCGGCACAGGATTTCCGCAGGATTGCGGCACCGTCCACGCGCTGCACCCATACCGGCCGGTAACCTGTGATCCAGGGCACCCTTTCCGCCGCCGGGCTGCAGCACTGCAGCCCGGCGCCGGCTGCGCTGCGTCCCGCTGGGGGACGTCACGCCGAATGCACATGCCATCCACCCCGTGTTCATTCCCTCCTGCTTTGCTGTGCCGGAAACCGCTCGACCAGGAGCAAAGACCGGCCCCCGTGTACCACCCAGACACCTCCCACCTCGCCCTTACCCGGGCAACCTCATGAAAGTCAGAGCGGATGAAATACATCAGTTGGAAAACGACGCTGGGAACGGCGCTCTCGGCGGCCCTCGTCGCGGCACCGCTTGCCGCCGCACCGGCCTTTGCCGTGGACGCCCCGCCCGCCGGCTCGTCACCGGTTGTCATTAACGAGGCCTACCTCAGCGGCGGCAGCTCCGGCGCAGCCTTCAAGAACAAATTCGTGGAGCTCTACAACACCTCTGATGTGGCCGTGACGCTGGAGGGCTGGTCCCTGCAGTACCGCTCGGGCACGGGGGCGGGAGCCCCCAGCAGCGTCGCAGCGCTCAAGGGAAGCATCCCGGCCAAGGGCTATTACCTGCTCAAGGGCGGAACGAACAGCTCCGCGTCCACGGCAGCGGAGCTTCCGGCCGCCGACGTCGAAGCCACCGGCTTCAACCCCTCCGGCACCACCGGCACGATCGTGCTCGCCCGGCAGGCCGCGGCCGTCGATCCGCTGGCCAGCGGCTCAGTGATTGAACCCGCCAACGTCGCCGATCTCCTCGGCTACGGCTCCTCCAACACCTTCGAGACCCAGGCGGCCAAGGCACCGTCCGGCAACGCGGATGTCAAGAGCCTGAACCGCAGCAACGGCGCGGACAGCAACAACAACTCGACCGACTTTGCGCTCAGCGCCACCATCACACCGACGGCGGCCGGCACCCCGGCGCCTGCCCCGGAGCCTGACCCGGCCCCCGTGACCCCGCCGGCGGTCAAGGCCATCAACCAGATCCAGGGCGAGGGCACCGCCAGCCCGCTCGTCGGCAGCACCGTCACGACGCGCGGCAAAGTCACCGCCGCGTACCCCACCGGCGGCTTTGCCGGCTACTACCTCCAGACCCCCGGCACCGGCGGAGACCTGGCCGGACACACGGCGTCGGACGGAATCTTCGTCCACTCCCCCGCGACGGTCGGATCGGTGCAGATCGGCGATTACGTCGAAGTCACCGGTGCCGTCAGCGAGTTCTACGGCCAGACCCAGCTCAGCGTCGCCGACGCCGCGGCCCTGACGAAGCTCACCGAAGCCGCCCCCGAGGTCAAGGCCAGCACCTTCACGCTGCCCGCCGACGAGACCGTCCGCGAAAGCCTCGAAGGCATGCTCCTGGCCCCGCAGGGACCGGTCACCGTCGCCGACAACTACGCCCTGAACCAGTACGGCGAAATCGGACTGGCCGGCGGCACCACCCCGCTGGAGCAGCCCACCGCCGTCGCGGAGTATGGTTCCCCGACCTACACGGCGACCGTCGCCGCCAATGCTGCCCGCGGCATCAAGATCGACGACGGCGCCACCACCAACTTCTTCAATGCCGCCAACAAGTCCCTGGTCCTGCCCTACCTGACCGCCACCGAGCACGTCCGGGTGGGCTCACCCGTGACGTTCACGACGAACGTGATCCTGGGCTACGCCAACAGCGCCTGGAAGTTCCAGCCGCTCACCGCGCTGACCCCGGAGAACGCCGGGACGGTCCGGCCGGTCAGCTTCGGCTCCACCCGCACCGAAGCCCCCGCTGCCGTCGGCGGGAACCTCAAGCTCGCCTCCTTCAACGTCCTGAACTACTTCACCACCACCGGCGACCAGGTCTTAGGGTGCGTGTTCAACACCGACCGCACCGGCAACCCGATCACGGTCAAGAGCGGCTGCAACGTCCGCGGCGCCGCCAACGCCGAGAACCTGCAGCGCCAGCAGGCGAAGATCGTCGCCGCCATCTCCGGCTCCGGCGCCGACGTCGTGACGCTCATGGAGGTCGAGAACTCGGCACAGTTCGGCAAGAACCGCGACGATGCGCTCGCCAAACTGGTCGATGCGCTCAACATCGCGACGCCCGGCATCTGGGACTACGTCCGCACGCCCGCCAACGCTCCCCCGCTGGCCGACGAGGACATGATCCGCACCGCGTTCATCTACAAGCCGGCTGCCGCCGAACCGCTGGGCGAGTCCATCATCCACAACGACACCGCCGCCTTCTCCACCGCACGCAAGCCGCTGGCCCAGGTCTTCAAGCCGGCCGGTGCCGGTGCTGACCAGAAATTCATCGCCATCGCCAACCACTTCAAGTCCAAAGGCTCCGCGGCCACCCCGGATGACACCGACAAGGGGCAGGGCAACTCGAACCTGGCCCGCACCGCGCAGGCGAAGTCCCTGCTGCAGTTCGCCACCGACCTGCAGGCCTCCCAGGGCACCGACAAGGTCTTCCTGATCGGTGACTTCAACGCCTACGCCAAGGAAGACCCGATCAACGTCTTCACCGCCGCGGGCTACGTCAACCAGGACGAGAAGGCCAGAAACGCCGACGGGTCCGCCAAACACTCCTACCTCTTCGGCGGCCTCGTAGGCTCCCTGGACCACATCCTGGCCTCCCCGGCCGCCGACGGGGTGGTGACCGGGGCGGACATCTGGAACATTAACTCTGTGGAGTCCGTGGCCCTCGAATACAGCCGGTACAACAACAACGTCACCAACTACTACGCCGCAGACCCGTTCCGGGCGAGCGACCACGACCCCGTCGTCGTGGGCCTGAACCTGCCCGCGACCCCGGCCACCGTTGAACTGAACCTGCTGGGAATCAACGACTTCCACGGCCGGATCGACTCCAACACCGTGTTCTTCGCGGGAACCATCGAGAAACTCCGCGCCGCGGCTGCCCCGGGGGCCACGGCCTTCCTGTCCTCCGGAGACAACATCGGCGCATCACTCTTCGCCTCCGCCGTCGCCAAGGACCAGCCCTCCATCGATGTGCTGAACGCCCTGGACCTGCGCGCCTCTGCGGTCGGCAACCACGAGTTCGACGGCGGCTTCGCTGACCTGCGGGACCGCGTGATCGCCGGCGGGTCCAACGCCAAGTTTCCCCACCTGGGCGCCAACGTCTACCGGAAAGGCACCTCGGAGCCGGCCCTGCCCGAATACACGGTCCTTGACCTGAACGGCATCAAGGTCGCCGTCATCGGCACCGTGACCCAGGAGGTGCCGTCCCTGGTCACCCCGGCCGGAATCACAGAGCTTGACTTCGGTGATCCCGTCGACGCCATCAACCGCGTCGCCGCGACGATCAAGGCCGGCCAGCTCGCCGACGTGATCATCGCGACCAACCACGACGGCGCCGGTTCGGGCGCACCCGAGGGCTCCAGCATCGAACAGGAAATCGCCGCCGGCGGCCCGTTCGCGAAAATGGTCACCGAGGTCACTCCGGACGTTGCCGCCATTTTCAACGGCCACACCCACAAGCAGTACGCCTGGGACGCCCCCGTGCCGGGTATGCCGGGCAAGACCCGCCCGATCGTCCAGACCGGGAACTACGGCGAGTACATCGGCCAGATCCGGCTTACCATCGACACGCAGTCCAAGGAAGTCACCGGCTACCAGGCCGCCAATATCAAGCGCACGACGACGGCGGAACAGCCGGCGGCCGACCTCGTGGCCCGGTATCCTCGGGTCGCCGCCGTCAAGACCATCGTGGACAAGGCCCTGGCTGAGGCGGCCGTGGTCGGCAACCAGCCGGTCGGCAAGGTCACCGCTGATATCACCACCGCGTTCGGGGGCTCCCCTGCCGTACGCGATGACCGCGGCAACGAATCCACGCTGGGCAACCTCGTGGCCGATGCCCTCGCCGACGCGCTGGAGGCCCCCGAGCTGGGTGGCGCCGAAATCGGCGTCGTCAACCCGGGCGGTCTGCGCAACGAGCTGTACTACGCCCCGGACGGCACCATCACCTACGCCGAGGCCAATGCCGTCCTGCCGTTCGTGAACAACCTGTGGACCACCTCGCTCACCGGCGCGCAGGTCAAGACGCTCCTGGAGCAGCAGTGGCAGACCAACCCGGACGGCACGGTCCCCAGCCGCGCCTACCAGCAGCTCGGGCTGTCCAAGAACGTCAACTACACGTACGACGCCGCCCGGCCCGCCGGGGACCGGATCACCTCGATCCGGGTCAACGGCGCGCTGATTGACCCGGCGAAGTCCTACCGGATCGGGACCTTCAGCTTCCTGGCCTCGGGAGGCGACAACTTCCGGGTCTTCAAGCAGGGCAGCAACACCAGGGACTCCGGACTGATCGACCGGGACGCCTGGATCGGTTACCTGCGGGCCAACGATTCGGTCTCGCCGGACTTCGCCCGGCGCAGCGTGGCCGTCGTGAATACCACGGCCGCCGAGGTCAAGGGCGGGGACGCCTTCACCCTGGCTGTCTCCAAGCTCGACCTGACCTCGCTCGGCAGCCCGGTCAACACCGCGCTGCGCGCTACGTTTACCGACGCCGCGGGGACTGTGACCGATCTGGGTTCGGTTCCGGTGTCCGCCGGCGCTGCCACGGTGGATCTGAAGGTTCCCGCCGGAGCCGCGGCCGGCGCCGGCACCCTGGTGCTGACTGCGGTCGAGTCCGGCACTGTGGTCAAGGCCGCGGTGACGGTCGCGGCCAGCGAGCCGGTCCCGCCGACCTGCAAGGCCCCGGTCAAGCCGCAGCGTCCTGCCGAGAACGCGGGCCAGGAGAACTACGGCACCGCGATGGCGGCCTACCGCAAGTGCCTCAAGGACTCCAAGGACGCCAAGGACTAGTTCGCGGCCCACCACCACTGCGCATGCCCTCCCCTGGGCCGCAGCAACGGACATGTTGGCTATATGTCCATTGCTCAGCCCGGGCG
>JBFGBS010000182.1:0-5101 GCA_041567475.1 Arthrobacter sp. | reverse complement strand
GACACGGATTCCTGGTTCACTGCACCGTCGGGCACGACCAGTCCGAGCGGCATATCCGCAGCGATGACTTTCCAGGTGGCCTTGGACTTGCTGACTTCCTTGACGAGCCAGTCGGCCTGTTCCGCGCCTAGGATGTGGGTCAGCGTGGGCTCCTTGCCGTCGGTGTTGGGGTCCTTGAAACTGCGCATGTCCAGGCAGAAGATCTCCAGCTGCGGGCCGCGGGAGATCTTGCGGTAGATGCGGGTGGCCTCGAAACCGGTGCTGCCCTGCCGATAGTGCCCGCCGAGGCCGGAAATGGGCTGGTATTCCTGCCATGCCTGCCGGCCGCGGGCGGCGAGAACATCGACGCGGCGCTCCGTGTAGCGCTCGTCGGTGAGGATCTCGCCCGCGTACCAGTTGTTGTGCGTTTCGTGGTCGTCCCACTGGGCGATGACGGGCACCTCCGCGTAGAGGGCGTGGACGTTCTTGTCCATCATGTTGTAGCGGTGCCGGCCACGGAACTCGTTCAGCGTCTCGGCGACCTTGGCCACCTCCTCGGTCACGAGGTTCCGCCAGATCTGCCCGTCCGGTTCGGTGACCTGGGCGGCAATCGGCCCGTCGGCGTAGATGGTGTCGCCGGAGTGGATGAAGAAATCCGGGCGGGTGGCGTGCATGGCCGCGTAGCCGCGCATGCCGCCGATTTCCTCGTTGATGCCCCAGCCTTGGCCGGCGGTATCACCGCTCCACACGAAGCTCTGCCGCCGGGCCGCCCGTCCGCTGCGGATGCGGCCCCCGTCCGGGGCCGTGCTGAAGGAGCCCTTCGCGGTTTCCCCGGCAGTGCCGTCGGCGTCTTCGAAGTGCATGCTGAGCGCAAACCGCGTGCCGGCGGGCAGGCTTCGCGCGTCAATCCGGGCGGTGAAATCCGTGGCGGCGCTTGCCGCGCTCCCCCGCAGCACCCGGGAGAAGGCGCGTCCGCCGCGGAGCGGGGATCCGTCGTCGTCAACTGCCAGCAGGTTTGCCACCAACCGGCCGGGACCGGATGAACGGGACCACAGCACGCCGGAGTCGGTGCCGACATCACCGGTGGCGATGCCGGCGGGCAGGGTCAGGCGGTTTCGGACGAGCGGGACTCCCGCCGGCGAGGTGCTGATCCGGGCCGCGGTTGCGGGGGTCAGGCTGCCGGGGATGACGACGGCGGCGGTACCGGCGGCAGCGATGGCACCTTTGAGCAGGGAACGGCGGGTGAAGGAAGTCATGGACCGATCCTTCACCCCGCCCGTGAACCGCAAGGAGCCAGCAGGTGAACGGGGCCGGAACCGGGGCCCGCCGCCGGGTGTCCTCGCGTAGTGGTGTCCGAACTGCCTACCGGTGGGCGTAGGTGAGGCAGTCGGCGCTGTCAGCGCCCGGACCGACGTGCACTTCGGGTGCCTGGCACATCAGGTGTTCATTGTGGGTGCACTCGGTACGCTGGCAGGCGCCGACGTCGGCGAGGACCTTGGGCAGGCCGCCATGGGTGCCGATATCGATGAAGGTGGCGCAGGCCGCATGGTCTTCCGTGCCGCCGACGGTGATTGCCGCGGCGTTGCATGCGGAGTGGTCGTTGAAGGAACAGTTGCTTACGCTGCAGTCAGCGACGTGCGTTGTCATCAGGCTCTCCTCCTGGTTTGGCCGCCCGGGACGGGCAGCTCCCGGCTTCCACGCTAGGACTGTCCGGGCCCATAAAAAAGACCCAATTCCGTGCCCTAATGCCACCATCGGGCGGCACGGCTACCCGGACGCCCAGCGTCGGAGTGCGCTGTTGAGCAGCCCTACCAGCACACTCGTCCACCAGCAGGCCTGCGAAATGCACAGCGCCAGCAGCAACCGGGCGCGCAGCCGCGCGGCCACGTGTGTGAACAGGGTTTGCGGCGGCAGCACGTGCAGCTGCTTCATCACCCGTGCCAAAGCAAGGCCGTTGAGCATCAGCACCAGGACGCACCCCAGCTTGAGCTGCGTCAACGGGCTGGCCAGATCCGGGCGCATCAGCGCTCCGGACACCAGCAGCAGGGCCAGCCCGCCCCAGATCAGCGGCTGCGCCGCGGATTCCAGCCGGCGCGTATCGTGGACGTCCCGCCGGCCCAGGAGCCACAGCAGCCCCACCCAGTCGAGGGTCAGGATGGCCCCGAAAGAGAGCACGAGCGCGAGGACGTGAACCGCGAGGGCGACGCGGTGAAGATCCGCGCCGACGTCGAGGATCCCGCCCGCCAGCACGGAGGCCAGCCAGGCCGCACAGCACAGCAGCGCCAGCAGCGCTGTTTTAGCGGCAGGCCTGATGGCGGGCCGGCGGGTCGATCGGACGGCGCGTTCAGAGACGGGGACGACGTCGGGGACGGCAACGGGTTCTGCGCCGGGTTCTGCGATGGCGGATTTCATCCGAAGAGCCCCTCGCCGACGTAGCCGCCCGGACGCGCACCGGGAGGCACAGCGAACAGGCCGGAGCCGACGTGTTTTAGGTATTCCACGGCGAGCGTGTCCTGTTTCGCCATGGTCATTTGCATGGGGACGTAGTGGGTCCGGGGGTCCGTGACGAAGGCGATGAAGAACAGTCCGGCGTCGAGGTGGCCGAGCCCGTCCGAGCCGTCTGTGTAGTTGTAGCCGCGCCGGAGCATCTGCACGCCGTCGTTCCGGCTGGGGTGCGCAAGGCGGACGTGGGCGTCGAGCGGAATCAACGGCCCGGCGTCGTCCATGACGTCAAAGTCCGGATCGGTGAATTCTTCGCCGCCGGAGAGCGGGGCGCCGGCGCCCTTGGTCCGGCCGATCAGTGCCTCCTGTTCGCCGAGCGACGTGCGGTCCCAGATTTCGATGTGCATCCGGATTTTCCTGGCCACGAGGTAGCTGCCGCCGGCCATCCAGGCCTCCCCCGGACGGGATCCCGGCCCGGCCCACACGTGCTTATTCAGCAGGGCGGTGTCCTCGGATTTCAGGTTGCTGGTGCCGTCCTTGAACCCGAAGAGGTTCCGGGGTGTCACTTGGTCGCGCGAGGTGGAGGAGGTCCGGCCGAAGCCGAGCTGGGACCAGCGGACGCGGGTCCGTCCGAAACCCAGGCGCGCCAGGTTCCGGATTGCGTGGACGGCCACCTGGGGGTCGTCGGCACAGGCCTGGACGATGATGTCGCCGCCGGTGCGTCCGGGATCGAGGTCGTCGCCGGGGAAATGCGGCAGGTCGATCAGGGCGTCCGGGCGGCGCCCGTCGAGGCCGAACCGGACTTTTCCGTCTTTCTCGAACAGGCCCGGGCCGAACCCGAAGGTCACCGTCAGGTTGTGCGGTCCGAGGTCCAGGGCCTCGCCGGTATCCTCGGGCGGGGCGGCGTAGGAACCGCCGACGGCGCCCGTCGTGCCGGCGGGCCGGCCCGCGGCCATGGCGGCGGCCGCGGCGGTCCAGTCCTGCAGGAGCCGGATGAGTTCTGCCCGGTCCTCGGTGACGACGTCGAACGCCGCCATGTGCAGCCGGTCCTGGGCCGGTGTGACGATGCCCGCCTGGCGGTCGCCGTGGAAGGGAATTCCCGCGGCTTCGTTCCGGTGCCCGGCGGCGGCCGCCACCGCGTCGCGGCCCAGGAGCCCGGCGGCGAAACCGGCCACGGCGCCGGCTCCCCCGGCACCCGCGAGTGAGAGCAGGCCACGCCGGGACACCCGGCTTTTCCCGGGAGCGGCGCCCACTCCGGGAACGGCGGGCGCTGCGTACGCGGCGCGGGGAGCCGTCCCGGCGTCGGGCGTTTCCGTGGACCGGCCGTAAAAGGGGCAGCCGCTCACAGCGCTACGGCAGCGGTGAGACCGGAGAGCGGCTCGCCGAGGGCATCGACCAGCGAAGCGAGCTGCTGGACCTGGGCCTGGCTGAGTTCGTTGTAGTAGGCGAAGCCCTCGCCCCGGGCGTGCCGGTCCAGCCCGGACTGGAGCGCCGCAAACTTATCCTCAAGGGTCCTGGCCAATGCCGGGTCCTTCTGTTCGAGGGCAGGCCGAAGGCTCTCGAAAGCGACACGGGCGCCGTCGACGTTGGCCTGGAAGTCCCAGAGGTCGGTGTGCGACCAGATTTCTTCCTCGCCGGTGACCTTGCCGGTGGCGACTTCGTCCAGGAGTTCCTTGGCACCGTTGCCGAGGGACTCGGCGGAGAGCTCCACAGTGCGGGTGCGCAGGCCGAGCTCCTCGGTATCGGCCACTAGTTGCCGGGCAACGGCGGCGCGCTCGTCAGCGCTCTGTGCGGTGTAGCCGGCGGGCGGAAACAGGTCTTTTTCGGCCCGGTGCCATCCGGTCCATTCCTGGCCGGGCTCGAGGTCTGCCTCGCGGGCATCGAGCTTCGGATCGAGGTCTCCGAAGGTCTCGGCGACGGGTTCGATCCGCTCCCAGTGCATGCGGGTGGCGGCGTACAGCGTGCGTGCGGTGGCCGCGTCACCGGCGGCGTAGGCGTCGGCAAAGACTTTGGTCCCGGCGACCAGCAGTCCGGTCTGAGCCTGGATGTATTCGGTGTATTGCTGCGTGCCGGCGCCCAGGAGCCGTTGCAGGTCAGGGTCGGCGGCCTTGCCGCTGGCGGGCTGGGTCTGGGCGTCGGCCGGTCCGGGATTCGGCGTTGCGGCTGCGCAGCCGGTCAGGATCACCGGGACGAGGGCCGCGGCGGCCAGCAGGGACAGCGATCTTGGGGCCCGGAGCGCAGCTGCAGGCAGGACGATTTTGGGCAGGGAGAAGCCGGGCATAAAGATTTCCTTACATTCGGGGAGGCAAGGTTAGCCTTACCTAAGAAGGAAGAATACAGCCCGCGAGGTATTACGCAAATATTATGTGCCCTAATTACCGAATTAATGACCAGACGGCCGTGGTCCGGGAAGGCCGCAGCGGCGGTACGGCGCATTTTGTGCAACGCGGGTTAAAAAAGTAAGGCCCGTCCGAAGACGGGCCTTACTCGAAACCTAACGGTCCCGGTTATCTAAGGAAATTAGATAGCCTGGATGTTGGTGGCCTGGGGACCCTTGGGGCCCTGCTCGGTTTCGAAGGAGACCTTCTGGTTCTCTTCGAGGGAGCGGAAGCCGGAGGAGTTGATCGCGGAGTAGTGTGCGAAAACGTCCTGTGAGGAGTCATCGGGGGAAATGAAGCCG
>JBFGBS010000181.1:0-5109 GCA_041567475.1 Arthrobacter sp. | reverse complement strand
GCGGATGCCGCCACGATGATCCAGCCGGCGAGCCGCATCTTCCCGTCCCGGGACGGCACCCGGTGGATAGCGAAGCCCATGCACGGCAGTGCCACGGCCATCCAGACCCAGTGGTGGGACCAGGACACGGGGCTGATGAGCAACATCAGCAGGGCGGTCGCAGACACGGCGACGAAATTCTCGTCCGCCGCCACGGCCCAGCTGATCACGAGGGCCGCCATGGCAACGAGTGCCAGCGACAGCGCCAGCCACAGGATGCTGGTGGACGAGGAGTCCGGCAGCCCAAGGTGCAGCAGGAGGCCCTTGACGGACAGGTTATCCACGTAGGCCGGCCCGCCGATCCGTCCGGTGTCCGGCAGGATCTTAGTCCAGAACGTCAGGGAGGCCACGGGCAGCAGGGCCCAGGCCACGGCGATCGAGCCGAAGAAGCCGGCAGCCATCCAGCCGAGGGCCTTGAAGTCGCGGCGGACCAGGAAGTACAGGCCGAACGCCAGCGGGGTGAGCTTGATCCCTGCCGCCAGGCCGATCAGCAGCCCCGCCGGCCAGCGGATCTCGCCGGCCCGGGCTTTCCCGTGCAGCGCGAAGTCGGCCAGGATCAGGCCCATCAGGATGATGTTGATCTGGCCGAAGTCGAAGGTGTCACGCCACGGGCCGAGCAGCAGGATCGCCGCAGTCCCGGCGAGGCTGACCGCCCGGAAACGCCAGTCCGCGAACGCCGCCCGCCACGGTCCCAGCCGGAAATAGTGCCGCGCCAGCCATGCCGAGACCACGGCGGAGCCCAGCAGCGCCGTCGACGTGAAGAGGACCACCCCGGCGTCCCGCCCCAGCGCGGCCAGCGCCGCGAAGAGCATCGCGGCGAACGGCGGATAAGTGAACGGCAGGCCGTCCCGCGGGGCGTAGAGTTCCCGGACGCCGACCGCTCCGCTCTCCAGCACCCTGTTGCCGCCGTAGAAGTAGACGTCAAAGTCGTTCAGGAACGGGATGTAGGAGGAGTACAGCACCACCAGCGCGACGACGACGGCGAGCGCGCCGGCCGCCGTCGGGAGCCAGCCGTGGGTGGTTTTGGGCGTGGCCCGGGTGGTGATGGTCACGGGTTACTAATTGCCTGTCTTGAGGGTAGAGAAAGCGTGCTCCAGGTCAGCGATGAGATCTTCGACGTCCTCGATGCCGCAGGAAAGCCGGATCAGGTTGACCGGGACGGCCAGTTCGGTGCCCTTGACCGAGGCGTGGGTCATCTCCGAGGGGTAGTTCATGAGCGATTCGATGCCGCCGAGCGACTCGGCCAGGGTGAACACGGACGTTGACTCGGCCACCTGCCGCGCCGCCGCCTCGCCGCCCTTGAACTGGACGGAAATCATGCCGCCGAACTTCTTCATCTGCTGCTTCGCCAGCTCATGGCCGGGGTGCGAGGGCAGGCCCGGGTACAGCACGGCCTCCACCTCGGGGCGCGTGAGCAGCCACTCGGCCACGGCCTGGGCGTTGTCGCTGTGGCGGTCCATCCGGACCCCGAGGGTCTTGAGGCCGCGCGTGGTCAGGAATGCGTCCATCGGACCGGAGATGGCCCCGACAGCGAACTGCACGAAGCCGATCTTCTCGGCCAGCTCAGGGTCATGGACGATGATCGCGCCGCCGACGACGTCGGAGTGCCCGCCAATGTATTTCGTGGTGGAGTGCACAACAATGTCGGCGCCGAGCGCGAGCGGGGTCTGCAGGTACGGCGAGGCGAACGTGTTGTCCACGACGAGGAGCGCGCCGGCGTCGTGCGCCACCTTGGCGAGCGCTGCGATGTCGGTGATTTTCATCATCGGGTTCGACGGCGTCTCCACCCAGACCAGGCGGGTGGCGCCGCCGTCGGGGCCGCCGGCGGCGACGGCGTTGGCCACGGCGTCAAGATCGGACATGTCCACCGGTGCGTTGGTGATGCCCCACTCCCCCAGCACCCGGCTGATCAGCCGGTAGGTTCCGCCGTAGGCGTCGTTGCCGAGCACAATGTGGTCTCCCGGGCGGGTGAGGGCGCGGATCATCGAATCCTCGGCCGCGAGCCCGGAACTGAAGGAGAACGCGGCCGAGCCGCCTTCGAGGGCGGCCAGCTGCTCCTGCAGCGAGTCGCGGGTGGGGTTGGTCCCGCGGCCGTACTCGTAGCCGGAGCGCAGCACCCCGATCGCTTCCTGGGCGTACGTGGTGGAGAAGTGCACGGGCGGGACCACGGCGCCGGTGCGCGGCTCGAAGGCCTGGCCGGCGTGCACGGCGCGGGTGTTGAAGCCGGTGTTCTGCGCGGACGAGTTTTCTGGCAAAGACATGTGCGGTCCTTTCGGCCGGTGCCCGGCCTGCCGTGACGGGCAGGCCCGGTCTCCGGGTCGGTTGCTTCGGTCAGTTGCTGAGGTAGTTGAGCAGATCGTGGCGGGTCAGGATCCCCACCGGGGCGCCGACGAACGTCACCATCAGGGTGTCGTCCGCGGAGAGCAGCTCCCGGGCCGCGGAGATCGATTCGAGCGACCCGATGACGGGCAGCCTCTCCCCCATGTGCTCGGAGACCAGGTCCGCGAGTTTGGCCTCGCCCCGGAAGAGCTTCGCCGTCAGGGTGCGCTCGTCGACGGAGCCCAGGACTTCACCCATCACCACCGGCGGCTCCTGGGCGAGCACGGGGATGTGCGAGACGCCGTACTCGTTCATGATGTCGATGACGTCGCGGATGGTCTCGTTCGGGTGGACGTGGACCAGCTCGGGGAGTTCGCCGTTCTTGGCCTTGATGATCTCCCCGACCGTCGCTTCGTCGTCGCCGGCGAGGAAGCCGTAGGACCGCATCCACTGGTCGTTGAAGACCTTGCCCAGGTAGCCGCGGCCGGAGTCGGGCAGGATGACCACCATGACGGCGTCGGCGGGCAGGTCCCGTGCGACCTTCAGGGCGGCGACAACTGCCATGCCGGACGAGCCGCCGACGAGCAGGCCTTCCTCGCGGGCAAGCCGGCGGGTCATGGCGAAGGAGTCGGCGTCGCTGACGGCCAGGACGTCATCGGGGACGGCCTTGTCGTAGTTGGCAGGCCACATGTCCTCGCCGACGCCTTCGACGAAGTACGGCCGGCCGGTGCCGCCGGAGTAGACCGAGCCTTGGGGATCCGCGCCGATGATCTTGACGACGCCGCCTTCGGCCTCCGGCCGGTTTGCCGAGACTTCCTTGAGGTACCGGCCGGTGCCGGTGATGGTCCCGCCGGTGCCGGCGCCGATCACGCAGTGGGTGATCCGGCCGTCGGTGTCCTGCCAGATTTCGGGGCCGGTGGATTCGTAGTGGCTGGCGGGCGCGGCCGGGTTGGAGAACTGGTCCGGCTTGTAGGCCCCGGGGATTTCGGTGACGAGGCGGTCGGAGACGCCGTAGTAGCTCTGCGGGCTCTCCGGCGGGACGGACGTTGCGGTGACGACCACTTCGGCGCCGTAGGCCCGGAGGACGGCGCGTTTGTCCTCGCCCACCTTGTCCGGGACCACGAACACGCAGCGGTAGCCCTTTTGCTGGGCGACGAGGGCCAGGCCGACGCCGGTGTTGCCGGAGGTGGGTTCGACGATGGTTCCGCCGGGCAGGAGTTTGCCGGTCCGTTCGGCCTCATCGATCATCTTCGCCGCGATGCGGTCCTTGATGGAACCGCCGGGGTTCAGGTATTCGAGTTTGGCCAGAACGGTGGCCTCGATGCCTTCGGTGACGTGGTTGAGCTTGACGAGCGGCGTGTGGCCGATGAGGTCCAGGATGGACTGGGCGTACTTCATAGATACAAAGTTACCGTCTCGGCAAGTGCGCCGGTGCCGCGGGTGGTGCCGGTTCCGGTGCAGGCGCCCGGACAGCGGGCCGCCGCCACCGGCCGCGGGGGTGCTCAGGCGCCGATATCGTCCTGATTCGCGGAGCCTGCCCCGGGCTGCTGTTCGGCGTTCTGCCACAGGCCGATCACGTTGCCCTCGGGGTCGCGGAAGTACGCGTTCCAGCCCATGTCCAATATCTCTTGTTTGGGCATGACTACGGAGCCGCCGCGCTCGGCGATCTTTTCGAGGGTGGCGTCGATGTCATCGACGCTGACCACCACGGTCGGAGCGGCCAGCTCACCTTCGCGCCGGAACATGCCGCCGTTGATCCCGGGCTCCGCCAGGGGCATGCCCTTTTCATCCGTGGCCGTGGTGGTGATCATGTTGTAGTCCATGCCGGGCACGGCGTTCGTGTCCCAGGCAAAGACCGAGCGGTAAAACTCCTTGGCCCGGTCCGGGTCGTCGGCCGGGATCTCAAAATGCGTGACTTCGCCGGACATTGTGTTGCTCCTGACGCTGATCTGGGCCCGCGGGGGTGCGGGGACGTGCGGCACACGGGGCACGGGCGCTCCGCACCACAGCCAGATTCTAGGACCGGGGCAGACCCGCGGTCAGTGCCTTTCGGCCCTTGAGTCAGGTCCTTGGGCCAGGTCCTCGGGCCGCAAGACGTGGGACCATGGACGGATGAGCATTGCAGACGTCCCCGCCGGCCTCGCGGCCGCCGCGGACGCCTCGCTGCAGTGGCGGCCCGGTGCTCCGTTCGACTTGCTGCAGACCATTGGGACGCTGCCGCGCGGTCAAGGCGATCCCACGTTCCAGCCTGCCCCCGGCGGCATGTGGATGGCTTTCACAACTCCGGAGGGCCCGGCCACCGTGCGTCTCACCGCTTCCGGAGCGGCCGAGGACCCCGCCGTCGACGAACCGGCCGTTGACGTCCAGGCATGGGGTCCCGGGGCCGCCGATGCTGCGGCCTCGATACCGCGGCTGCTGGGCCGGGATGACGACTGGTCGGCCTTCGATGAGCCCGAGTTTCACGCCACGCTCCCCCGCCTCGTCACGGAAGCCCGGCGCCGGCACCGCCGCCTGCGGCTTCCCGCCAGCGGGCGCATGATCGATGCCCTGGTTCCGGCAGTCCTGGAACAAAAGGTCACCGTGATCGAGGCCCGCCGCGGCTACCGCTACCTCACGTACCGGTACGGGACGCCCGCCCCCGGCGCGGGCACCCTCGCGCCCGCGAACCTGATGGTCCAGCCCACGCCGGAGACGTGGCTGCGGATCCCCTCGTGGGAATGGCACAAGGCCGGAGTGGGCCCCCAGCGCTCG
>JBFGBS010000180.1:0-5133 GCA_041567475.1 Arthrobacter sp. | reverse complement strand
AGTAGTTTACCCTCACCACGGTGCAGCGAAAATTGAAGAAATCAAGATGCGCACTGTCAAGGGCGAAGAGAAGATGTATCTCAAGCTCAAGGTGGCTCAGGGTGATCTGACCATTGAAGTTCCAGCAGAAAACGTTGACCTTGTTGGGGTCCGGGACGTAGTGGGCAAGGAAGGCCTGGAGCACGTGTTTGATGTGCTCCGCGCCGAGTTCACTGAGGAGCCCACCAACTGGTCACGTCGGTACAAGGCAAATCTTGAGAAGCTTGCTTCCGGTGACGTCATCAAGGTAGCCGAGGTCGTCCGTGACCTGTGGCGCCGCGATCACGACCGCGGACTCTCCGCAGGAGAGAAGCGCATGCTGGCCAAGGCCCGCCAGATTCTGATTTCAGAGCTGGCACTGGCTGAGAAGACCGACGAAGAGAAGGCCGCAAGCGTTCTCGACGAAGTTCTGGCTTCCTAGACAAGAATTGAACCCCGGCGGCCCCACGGCCTCCGGGGCTTCTTTTTGCCCGAATCCCGGCAGCGACCGGCTGGGAGGATCTGCGCCCGCGCCGTAGTGTTAGGCGCATGAACACTGCAGCAAGGCCCGCCGCCACCGCGGTCATTGTGGTGGCTGCCGGCTCGGGCCAGCGCCTGGGCTACGGCATGCCGAAGGCCAAGGTGCCGCTGGGCGGCGAGAGCATCCTGACGCACGCCCTGCGCGGCGTGGCCGCGGCCGGGATCGCACAGCAGATCTGCGTTGCTGTGCCGGCCGGCGACGAGGAGCTGTACGCGCTCTGCCAGGCCTTCGCCCAGGACCTCGAGTCCGGGCCGCACGCCACGCCCGGGGTGGGCGGGCACGCACCGATTCTCAGCGTCGTCGACGGCGGCGCCAGCCGCGCGGACTCCGTGCGCGCCGCACTGGCGGCGCTGCTGCCCGGCACCGAGGCCGTCCTCGTGCACGACGCCGCCCGCGCCCTCGCCCCCGAAGCGGTGTTCCACCGCGTCCTCGACGCCATCGCCGCCGGGGCCGAGGCCGTCATCCCCGTCATGCCGGTCGTGGACACCGTCAAGACGGTGGCGCCGACTACCGGCGAGGACGCAGCCGTCGCCCCCGAACTGGTCACCGGCACGGCGCCGCGGGAAACACTCCGGGCCGTCCAGACACCGCAGGGCTTCGCCCTCGCGACCCTGCAGCGAGCCCACACAGCTGCCGCCGCATTCAGCCCGGACCAGGCCGCGGCCGTGACCGACGATGCGATGCTCGTTGAACTCCTCGGCGTCCCCGTCCACGCCGTCCGCGGCGCCAGCCAGTCGCTGAAAATCACGACGCCGCTGGATCTGATCATCGCCGAGGGCCTCCTCGAAGGCCCGCTGGGTGCCCGCTGGGTGGAAGGTTGACCATGACGGAACACCCGCAGGAAACCCACGGAACCCACGGACCCGCCGGCCGGGCCGGGTCCGCCGCACCCGCGCCCGTTATTCCGCGGACCGGGATCGGGATTGATGTCCACGCCTACGCCCCCCGGGACGCGCCCCAGCCGCTGTGGCTGGGAGGCCTCTTCTGGGAGGGGGAGCCGGGCCTGGCCGGGCATTCCGACGGCGATCCGGTGGCGCATGCCGCCGCCGATGCGCTGTTCTCGGCCTGCGGGATCGGGGACCTGGGCACGCACTTCGGCACGGACCGGCCGGAATACGCCGGCGCCTCCGGGGTGACGCTGCTGGCCGAAGCCGCCCGGATTGTCCGGGCCGCCGGCTTCGAAATCGGCAACATCGCCGTCCAGTTCGTGGCCAACCGGCCCAAGTTCGGGCCGCGGCGGGAGGAATCCCAGCGCGTCCTCAGCGCCGCAGCCGGGGCACCGGTGAGCGTCTCCGCCACGACGAGCGACCGGCTCGGATTCACCGGCCGGGGCGAGGGCATCTCGGCCGTGGCCACCGCCCTGGTCTACCCGGCCACTTCGGCCGCGAAACACCCGGCCGCGAAACACCCGGACGCGCAACACCCGGACGCGCAACACCCGGGCGGGCGCCCGGCAACCGCCTAAGCCGACCACCGCCCAAGCCGACCCTTTCCAGTGACCAGGAGACCTCCCGTGAAGAAGCTCATACCCGCCGTCGTCCTTGCCGCAGGAATGCTGCTGACCGGCTGTGCCGGGGACACCACAACCACGCTGAGCGTTGAGGAAAGCTGCACGTTCCTCAACAGCGACACGTTCGTGCCCACCGGGACCCCCCAGGAGCAGGCCGCCCAGATCGGCCAGCACTACCGGGAAGTCGCGGACAAAGTCGCCCCCGAGATCGGCGAGCCGATCCGGAAGATGGCCGACATCATGAAAGAGGTGGCGGAATCTCCCGAAGGAGCCAAAACAGCCGAGCAGACCGCCGGGCTCACCACGCAGCTGAACAAGATCGGCGAATTCTGCCAGTAGGCGCCCCGGTGTGACGCCGCGGGAGTCCGGTGGCTGCCTCCCCGCGGCGCACGGCCGGTCCGCGGAGCGTTATCGGCTAATCTGGTGCGGTGACCCTGCGCTTCTACGACACAGCCTCCGCCCAAGTCCGCGACTTCGTCCCGCTCATCCCGGGTCAGGTGAGCCTGTATTACTGCGGTGCCACCGTGCAGGGCATGCCGCATGTGGGGCACATCCGCTCCGCCATCGCCTTCGACCAGCTGACCCGCTGGCTCGAGTACCGCGGTTTCCGCGTCACGGCCGTGCGGAACGTCACCGACATCGACGACAAGATCCTGGCCAAGTCCGCGGCCTCCTTCGAACCGGACTTCGAAGCCGAGCCCGGCGCCGTCCGGAACGAGGAGTGGTGGGCCCTGGCCTACCGGTACGAGCAGGAATTCCTCAACGCCTATGACACCCTGGGCGTCTCCCGGCCCACGTACGAGCCGCGCGCCACCGGCCACATCCCGGAAATGCACGCCCTGATCCAGCAGCTGATCGACCGCGGCCACGCCTACCCGGCCCTCGACGAATCCGGCGACGTGTACTTCGACGTGCGGTCCTGGGACAAATACGGCTCCCTGACCCGGCAGAACATAGACGATATGCAGGGCGCCCCCGACGCCGGCCCGCGCGGCAAGAAGGACCCCCGGGACTTCGCGCTGTGGAAGGGCCACAAGGACGGGGAACCGGCGACGGCGAGCTGGGCCTCGCCGTGGGGCACCGGCCGCCCGGGCTGGCACCTCGAGTGCTCCGCCATGGTCACGAAGTACCTGGGCACCGAGTTCGACATCCACGGCGGCGGCCTGGACCTGCGCTTCCCGCACCACGAAAACGAAATGGCGCAGTCCCAGGCGGCCGGCCACGGCTTCGCGAACTTCTGGATGCACAACGGCATGGTCACCTACGCGGGCGAAAAGATGTCCAAGTCCATCGGCAACACCGTCAGCCCCGAGCAGATGCTCGAACTCGCACCGCCGCGGGTGGTCCGGTACTACCTGGGTCAGGCGCAGTACCGCTCGGTGCTGGACTACCAGCCGACCTCCCTGCAGGAAGCGGCTGCCGCCGTCGAACGGATCGACGGGTTCATCACCCGTGCCGCCCGGGCCCTTGATGCCACCGAAGAAGCCGCCGGCACCAACAGCGCCGGCACCGTCCCGGACGCCTTCGCCGCCGCGATGGACGATGACCTCAACGTCCCGCAGGCCCTTGCCGTGCTGCACGAGACGGTCCGGTCCGGGAACACCGCGCTCACTGCCGGTGACCACGGCGACGCCCGGCAGGCGCTGACGTCCGTGACCGCCATGCTCAGTGTCCTTGGTCTCACGGCCACCGCGGCTCCCGCGGCGGACGAGCAGGCCAACACGGCCCTCGGGGTACTGGTCGAAGCCCAGCTCGAGGCACGCGCCCAGGCCCGGGCCAGCAAGGACTGGGCTGCCTCTGACGCCATCCGGGACACGCTCGCCGCCGCCGGCGTCGTTGTTGAGGACGGTCCCGACGGCGCCACCTGGAGCCTCAAGCGCGGCTGACGGCCCTCCCGGCAGCGCACCTTACCGGGCCGGACGCCTGCCTGCCGGCTGCCTCGCGGTCGTGGATTTAACCCGAGTCAGTAGACTGGAGTACAGACTTATCAACGAATCGCGTATTTAAAGGGTGAAACTCATGGCCAATAACGGTCGCCGCTCGGTCAAAATGAAGAAGGGCCCCACTGTCGGAACCGGCGGTCACGGCCGCAAGGCCCTCGAAGGCAAGGGCCCCACGCCCAAGGCCGAAGACCGGCCCTACCACAAGGCCCACAAGAACAAGCAGCTCGCCGAGCGCTCCGCGGCCAAGCGCCCCGGCGCCGGCGCGGCCCGCAACCCCGGCGCCCGCTCCGGCCCCAAGGGCCGCGCCACCGAGGAAGTCGTCACCGGACGCAACTCCGTGGTTGAGGCCCTGCGCGCCGGCATCCCGGCCAAAGCCCTGCACGTCGCCATCCGCATCGAAATGGATGACCGCGTCAAGGAATCCCTCAAGCTTGCCGCCGAGCGCGGCATCCCGCTGCTGGAAACCGGCAAGCCTGAGCTGGACCGGATGACCGACGACGCCATCCACCAGGGCCTCGTACTGCAGATCCCGCCGTACGAATACGGGGACGCGTACGAGCTCGCCGAGCAGACGCTCGCGAGCTGGAAGAAGGGCCACGTCCCGAACGCGCCGCTGTTCGTCGCGCTGGACGGGATCACCGATCCGCGCAACCTCGGCGCCATCATCCGCTCGGTGTCCGCGTTCAGCGGCCATGGCGTCATCGTCCCCGAGCGCCGCTCGGTCGGCGTCACCGCCTCGGCCTGGAAGACCAGCGCCGGCGCAGCCGTCCGCGTGCCGGTCGCCCGCGCCGCCAACCTGAACAACACGCTCAAGGCGTTCAAGAACATGGGCATCTATGTCCTGGGCCTGGACGGTGACGGCGACGTCTCGCTGCCGGACCTGTCCCTCGCTACCGAACCGATCTGCATCGTGGTCGGATCCGAGGGCAAGGGCCTGAGCCGCCTGGTCCGCGAAAACTGCGACCAGATCGTCTCCATCCCGATCGATTCCGCGATGGAGTCCCTCAACGCCTCCATGGCCGTGGGCATCTCCCTCTACGAGATCTCCCGCCAGCGCGCAGCGAAGTAACAGCCCGATCCTCCCGAACGCTTCCGCACCACGGTGCGGAAGCGTTCGGCGT
>JBFGBS010000179.1:0-5147 GCA_041567475.1 Arthrobacter sp. | reverse complement strand
AGACACGGATTACATCTGGCGCACCGGTGTGCTGATGCTGGCGGTGGCCATGGTCCAGGTGGTCACCGCGATTACCGGCGTCTACTTCGGCGCCAAAGCATCGATGGCGTTCGGCCGGGACCTGCGCCGCGGCGTCTTCCGCCAGGTCAGCAGCTTTTCGGCACGGGACGTCAATGTCTTCGGCGCCGCTACGCTGATCACCCGCGGCACCAACGACGTCCAGCAGGTCCAGATGCTGATGCTCCTGACGCTGAACTTTATGGTGGCGGCCCCCATCATGTGCGTCGGCGGGATCGTGATGGCGATCCGCGAGGACCTCAAGCTCTCCTGGCTGGTCTGGGTTTCGGTGCCCCTGCTGCTGGTCGTGGTGAGCCTCATCGTGGTCCGGCTCATCCCGCTGTTCCGGTCGATGCAGCTGAAGATCGACAGGCTGAACGGGATCCTGCGTGAGCAAATCGTTGGCATCCGGGTGATCCGGGCCTTTGTGCGGGAACCCCACGAAGCCGGGCGTTTCGGCGCGGCGAACGAGGAACTGACGGACGTCTCGCTGCGGATCGGCGCCTTGTTCGTCCTGATGTTCCCCGCCATCGGCATGATCCTGCACGTCTCCACCGCCGCCGTCTTGTGGTTCGGCGGCCAACGGGTGGACGCGGGCGAGATGCAGGTGGGGGCGCTGACGGCCTTCCTGCAATACCTGCTGCAGATCCTGATGGCCGTCATGATGGGTACGTTCATGGCCATGATGATCCCGCGGGCAGCTGTCTCTGCGGACCGGATCGGCGAGGTCCTCGACGTCGTCCCCTCCATCCACGAACCGCTGGCCCCGGTGGCGCCCGCCGCGCAGGAGGGCCGCGTCGAATTCCGGGACGTCACCTTTGCCTACCCGGGCGCTGAGGCGCCCGTGCTGAGCGGCATCAGCTTCACGGCCGAGCCCGGCCAGACCGTCGCCATCATCGGCTCCACGGGCGCCGGCAAAACCAGCCTGCTGGGCCTGCTGCCGCGGCTCTACGACGCCGCCGCCGGCGAGGTCCTGCTCGACGGCGTCCCCGTCACCCGGCTCGACCGGGCCGAGATCACCCGGCGCGTCGCCATGGTGCCGCAACGGTCGTACCTGTTTTCGGGCACGGTCGGGCACAACCTGCGTTTCGGCAAACCGGACGCCACGGAGCAGGAGCTATGGGACGCCCTGGCTGTGGCCCAGGCCTCGGACTTCGTCCGTGATTTGCCCGCCGGACTCGATGCCCGGATTTCCCAGGGCGGCACCAACGTTTCCGGCGGCCAACGCCAGCGGCTGTGCATCGCCCGGGCCCTCGTGACCGCGCCCAACGTGTACCTGTTCGACGACTCCTTCTCGGCCCTCGACGTCGCCACGGACGCCAGGCTCCGCCGGGCGCTCAAGGCGAAAACCGCCGACGCCACCGTAATCATCGTCGGACAGCGGGTCTCCACGATCGCGGACGCGGACCAGATCCTGGTGCTGGACAAGGGCCGGATCGTGGACCGGGGCACGCATGAGGAACTGCTGGCCAGCTCGAGCACCTATCAGGAAATTGTCGAATCCCAGTTGAGCGCGGAGGCCGTGGCGTGAGTACGAGCGGGAAAACCACCCCGGCACCCGGCGCCGCCGACGCGGGCTTCGCTGAGGAGGAGTTCGTCCCCGGCGAAGCCGACGGTGGAATGTTCGGCGCCATGCCCGCCAAAAAAGCCCAGCATTTCTGGCCCTCCGCGAAGCGGCTGATGGGCCTGCTGAAGCCGGAGCGGGCCGGGATTGCGGCGGTGCTGGCCATGGTGACGGTCGCCGTCGTCCTGAACGTCATCGCCCCGCGGATCCTGGGCCAGGCCATGGACGTGATCTTCGGGGGAGTGGTTGGAAAGCAGCTGCCGGCCGGGGTCAGCAAGGAACAGTTCGTCGCCGGACTGCGTTCCGAGGGCCAGGACAACTTCGCGGACATGGTTGCCAAGATGGACCTCGTTCCCGGCGTCGGCATCAACTTCCAGGAGCTCGCCTACCTGATCAGCGTGGTCCTGGTGATGTACTTCGTCGCCAACGTCTTCCTCTGGCTGCAGGGCTATGTCCTGAACGTGCTCGTGATGAGGGTGGTCCGCCGGCTGCGGGACAGCACCGAGATGAAGCTCAACAGGCTTCCGCTGAACTACTTTGACACCCGCCAGCGCGGGGACACCCTCTCGCGGGTCACGAACGACGTCGACAATATCCAGCAGGCGCTGCAGCAGGCCTTCGCGCAACTCGTGAGCTCGGCGCTGACCGTGCTCGGCATTGTGATCATGATGTTCATCGTGTCATGGCAGCTGGCGCTGATCGCCCTGATCGCCCTGCCGCTCTCCGCGGCGGCTGCGGGCATCATCGGAACCCGCAGCCAGAAGCTCTTCGCGGCGCAGTGGAAGAACACCGGCGCGCTGAACGGCCAGATCGAGGAATCCTTCTCCGGACACGACCTGGTCCGCGTCTTCGGCCGCGACGAGGACATGCTGGCCCGCTTCGACGAGCAGAACGAGGCGCTCTACCAGGCCAGCTTCGGTGCCCAGTTTGTCTCCGGCATGATCATGCCGGTCATGCAGTTCGTGTCCTACCTCAGCTACGTCGGAATCGCCGTCGTCGGCGGCCTGCGCGTCGCCTCGGGCGGCATGAGCCTGGGCGACGCCACGGCGTTCATCCAATACTCCCGCGAGTTCACCCAGCCGCTGGGGCAAATGGCCGGGCTGGCGAACATGCTGCAGTCCGGCGTCGCGTCCGCCGAACGGGTCTTTGAGTTCCTCGACGCCGACGAACAGGACGCCGAGACCGCCACCGAACACCTGCCGGCCAAGGCCGACGGCCATGTCGACTTCCAGCACGTGACCTTCAGCTACACCCCGGACAAGCCCCTGATCGAGGACCTGTCCTTCACCGCCGAACCCGGACACACCGTCGCGATCGTCGGCCCGACCGGCGCCGGCAAGACCACGCTGGTGAACCTCGTGATGCGCTTCTACGAGCTCAACGCGGGCACCATCACCCTCGACGGCGTGGACATCACCACGCTGAGCCGCGCGGAACTCCGGTCCAAGGTGGGCATGGTCCTCCAGGACGCCTGGCTGTTCGGCGGGACCATCTACGACAACATCCGCTACGGCAAGCTGGACGCCACCGAGGAGCAGATCATGACGGCGGCCAAGGCAACCTTCGTGGACCGCTTCGTGCGGGCCCTGCCGGATGGCTACAACACGATCATCGACGAGGAGGGCAACAATGTCAGCGCCGGTGAAAAGCAGCTGATCACGATTGCTCGCGCGTTTGTGGCCAGCCCGTCGCTGCTGATCCTGGACGAGGCCACAAGCTCGGTCGATACCCGCACGGAAGTGCTGGTCCAAAAGGCGATGGCGGCGCTGCGGACCGAGCGGACGAGCTTCGTGATCGCGCACCGGCTCTCCACCATCCGGGACGCGGACACCATCCTCGTGATGGAAGGCGGGCGGATCGTGGAGCAGGGCCGGCACGCCCGGCTGCTGGAGCTCCGGGGCGCGTACTACCGGCTCTACATGTCCCAATTCGCCGGCGAAGACGCCCGGGACGACGCCGACGACGCGACGGCGGTGCTCAATTGAGCGGCGCGGCAGCAGCGCGGGACGCCGCCCGGGACCCCGACGGCCAGGATCCGCAGACCATCGAGGTGCTCGTGCCCATGCGCTGGGGCGACATGGACGCCTACGGGCACGTCAACAACGTCCAGGTGGTGCGGATGCTCGAAGAAGCCCGCATCGCTGCCTTCGGCCCGCCGCGGGGGACCGGCTTCCCCGGCGTTGAGCCGCCCGTGGGACTGTTCAACGAGATTCCCGAGGGAACCCTGGCCCTGGTTGTGGAGCACAAGATCCGGTACGTCCGGACCCTGGAATACCGCAACGTGCCGGCCGTGGTGCAATTATGGGTTGGCGCGCTCAAGGGCGCGAGCTTCGACATCCACTATCTCGTCCAGGACCCGGTCACCGGCGAGGACTGCGTGCGGGCCACCACGCACCTCGCGTTTGTGGACGAGGCCACGGGACGGGTGCAGCGCCTGACCCAGGAGCAAAAAGACCGGCTCCTGCCGTACACGCGGGCCCATCCGGGCGGTACCGCCCGTCCGTCCGCCGCGGCGTCGCCGCCCGCGCCGTAGACTCTACTGCGGCAGCACGATAGCTCTTACAATGAACATTCCCCCAGCAAGGAATCGTGATGAAGAACAAGCGCACGGATAAAGCCCTGAAGAAGTCCTGGAAAGAACTCTCGACGAAGAAGAAGCTGTGGACCGCCGCTGTGGGTGTTGCCCAGGTGAGCCTCCTGATCGCGGCGCAGTGGGACATCTCCCACCGTTCGGCCGAGGAGATCCGCGGAAACAAAACCCTGTGGCGGCTCGCGACGCTGGTCAATTTCGTCGGTCCGGGGACGTATTTCACGCTTGGCCGCAAAAGCAGCGGCCTCGCGAAGTAGGATCCTGCAGGCTTAAGTGGGCGCGTTCAGGTTGAGCCTGTAAATTGAACGTATGACCCCAACCAAAAAGCCTGCCATGCACCGTGCCCTCGGCGTCTCCAAGGAGATCGAAGACGCGGCCTGGTTCGTGCTGGGCCCGGGGTTGCAGGGCAAACCCTCCCCGCTGGACGGGCGCACCCGGACCTGGAGCGCGGCGGCCTCGGCGGAGTTGCTGCGCCGCCTGGAACAGGCGGTCCCGGATCCCAAGGCGCCCATGATGACCAACCTCCGGCACAACCTGGAGGGCGCCTCGCGCGGAGCCAAGCAGCTCGCCGTCGAACTGCTCTTCCTGCAGTCCCTGCCGCTGGCCCACGAGGTCAAGTCGCTCAAGGTCAAGCAGGCACGCGTCGCGGAGGCCGCGTCCTGGCTGCAGCCTGCACTGGAACTCCCGGACGAACTCTTCGCCGACATGACCGACCACGGCGTCATCCGGGACCGAACCGCCGAGTTCAACTGGACCATCTGGGACCACCTGAAGTGGCTGTGCCGCTTTGTGCACCACGTGGCGCTGCAACCGGCGAACGTCGTCTCCGCCGCCCTTAAGGACCCGCTCGCCTTCCACAAGCTTGTGGCCGGCACCCCCGATGATCAGCCCGCCATCCGGCGGAGCATCGAATTCCTGGTGTGGCCCAGCTACTTT
>JBFGBS010000178.1:0-5156 GCA_041567475.1 Arthrobacter sp. | reverse complement strand
CGGTCACCCTTTGGGGTGACCGGCCCGCCGTCTCTCAGGCCGGGTTAAGAGCCAGCGAGGTGAACATCCGCATCAAATCCGTATAGGCGTCCGTTCCGATGAAGGCCTCGGCGTCGGCGACGCTGTCAAAGATCAAATCCCTTCCCGGTCCGGGCTGATCCGTGGCACCGATCTGCAGGCGCGACGCGAAGGACAGAATGGCCCGCTCACCACTCATGGTCGTGTAGAGCATGCACGCTTCTCCGGACTCGTCCGGGAGCTCCTTGACGAGGCCGATGGCTCCCACGGCTTTTCCGCCAATCCCGGTGGCGTCCAGGACGCGGTAGGACACCGCGGGCGATGCCGGGCTGCCGTCGGACCGGTGCGGGACGTCGACCGGGACCGAGTCCAAGGTGAGCACCGGGACGGTGTCCGGCCCGCAGGCCCCGCCGAGCCCGCCGTTGGAATAGC
Source organism: Arthrobacter sp. (assembly GCA_041567475.1). Classification (GTDB taxonomy): domain Bacteria; phylum Actinomycetota; class Actinomycetes; order Actinomycetales; family Micrococcaceae; genus Arthrobacter. The sequence goes on along the minus strand of JBFGBS010000178.1, from coordinate 4,706 downwards.
TGAAGTTGGCGGCCGTCGCACCGGTTGCGTCGAGCACATCCAGGACGACATGGGGCGTGCTGCCGTCCACCGAATTCTCCACCACCCGCCAACCGGCCGGCAGGTCGAAGGACACGCCGGCCGCCGGGTTGGAGTACCGCTGCCAGCCGGCCGGCAGGTCTGCACTGTGCGGTCCGCCGTCGGTGGGCATCACGAAGCTAGGTTCCGGCGCCGCTACCGGCGCGGCACTGCCCGGCGCGGAGCTCTGTTCCGGCGAGGGTGAGGCCGCCGGCGATGCTGTGGCCGCAGGCTGGGTCTCAACGGCACCAGCCGGCGCCTGCCGGGCACCCCCGGAGCCCTGCATGGAGGCGGCCAGGACACCACCGGCGACTGCCAGAACGGTCACGGCCACGACGCCGGCAATCACGGCCCGGCGACGCCGCATACCGGCTGCGACGACCACCGTGGCGTCGTCCTTCTGCTCCGGCCCGTCCGGATCCGACTCCGGGCCCGGGTTCCCAGGCGGCAGGCCGCCGGGCACACTCACCTCTGCTCCCGTTGCAGTCCAACGTTGAAACCGGCGATTATGAAACCCAATGTTCCCCCAGGTGGCAGGTGGACGGCTGGCGCATTGGGCTCACTCTATAGCGACACGACGCCCAGTCAAGGCTTGGCGTATCTTGCCGAGGCCACGGTCTCGTTGTCCGCATTCAGGGTGATGACCGCGTCCACGGTGCCCTCCCCCAAGGCCAGCGGGAGCCAGTGCCCGGCGTCCTGCCACATGCGCTCGAGTGGCAGGGCCGAGACCTCGAACCACTCGGGCATGATCTCGGAGCTTTCTGCGGGCTCACCGGTCCAGCGGCGCGCTGTGAACAGGCTCGTGGACATGTTCCACTCCGGCCGGGACGGAAAGACGAATTCGATCCGGCCGGCAATGCGAAGATCGTGCTCGCGGACCACAATTCCGGCTTCTTCGAAGACTTCGCGGCAGGCGGCCTCCGCGTGGGACTCCCCCAGTTCCACGTGTCCGCCGAGCCCCACGATTTTCCCTACGCCAAACCCGGTCTTTTTGGTGCCGAGCAGAACCTGCGTCCCGGCGGCGCCGTCGCGCAGCAGGAAGCACAGTGTCACAGCCGTCCAGTTCATGGATCCACCCTAGCTCCCGGCGCCGGGCACCGGCGGTGCCTCGTGGTGGCCGACGTTGTGGCGGCCGCGCTAGCCTAGCGCCCGCGGGTGGGCGGCGGCGTAAATTTCCCGCAGGGTCTCTGCCGTGACGAGGGTATAGACCTGCGTGGTGGTGACGGAGGCATGGCCCAGCAGTTCCTGGACGACGCGGACGTCCGCGCCGCCTTCCAAAAGGTGCGTAGCGAACGAGTGCCGCAGCGTGTGCGGTGAGACGTCCTTGGTGATGTTTGCCTTGTCCGCGGCGGTTTTGAGGATGGTCCAGGCGCTTTGCCTGCTGATCCGGCCGCCGCGTGCGTTCAGGAAGAGCGCCGGCGTGCCCGTGCCCTTGGCGGCCAGCTCGGGCCGCCCGCGGACGAGGTAGGCATCCAGCGCGCGCGCCCCGAACGATCCCAGCGGGACCAGACGTTCCTTGGAGCCTTTGCCGAACAGCCGGACAATGGCCGGCCCTGCGTCCGGGGTGTCCGTGCCGGGACCTCCGGAGTCACTGATTGCGATATCGTCGACGTCCAGGCCCATGGCCTCGCTGATCCGGGCCCCGGTGGAGTACAGGAATTCCAGGAGGGCCCGGTCCCGCAGTCCGGTGGCCGTATCGGTTCCGACGGCCTCCAGGATTCTGGTGACCTCATCGACGCTAATGGCCTTGGGCAGGCGTTTGCCGGGCATGGGCGGATGGACGTCGCTGGCCGGGTCGGTGGGGGTCACGCCTTCGAGCGCCCAGAATTTGTGCAGCCCGCGCACCGCCACCACGGTCCGGGCTAACGACCGGACGCTAAGGACCGAGCCGCCGTCGGACCCGTCGGCGAGGGCCCGGACGAAAGCCGTGACGTCGTGGCGGGTGATGTCTTCGGGACGCTCCCGCCCGGAATAGGTCACGTGGCGGGCATAGCGCGCCAGGTCGCGCCGGTAGGCCGAGAGGGTGTTGGCCGCGAGTCCTCGCTCTACGCCCATGTGCTGGAGATAGTCGGTGACGCCGCGGTCAATCGCCGTCGGCGGCCGGACCGGAGCCGGCGAGGCGGCGGGTGCCTCAGCCGGCCCCACGGCAGGTGTGGCCGGGGCGGCGGGTGGTGCCGCCACGACGTCAGTCATCAGCGCTGGCTGGGGTGTGCAGGCCACGGGGCGTCGGCCGGACGCAGCGACTCGAAGTTTCCGGCACGGGCCGCAGCGGCGGCCAGGATGCCGACGACGGCGGAGGGGTTGTGCAACCGCCCGGCGAGCACGGCCGCGACCGCTTCATCGAGCGGGGTCCAGTGCAGTTCGATTTCGGCTTCCTCGTCGGTACGGACGTGGAGTTCGTGTCCGGGGACGTCGGACAGGCCGCGGGCCAGGTAGATCCGGATTGCCTCGCTGGAGGATCCGGGCGAATTGAAGAAGTCCGCGAGGACGTTCCACCGGCTGGCGACCAGGTCGGCCTCTTCCGCCAGTTCCCGGGCAGCCCCGACGACGAAATCCTCGCCCTCGACGTCGAGCAGCCCGGCCGGGATCTCCCAAAGATCCATGCCGACCGGGTGCCGGTACTGGCGCAGCAGGAGGACGTCGCCGTCGTCGTTCATCGGCAGGATGGCCACCGCGCCGGGGTGGTCGATGTAGTCACGGACCAGCGGTTCGCCCTGGTCACTGAGCTGGAAGCTGTCGCTGACAACGTCCCAGATCCGCCCTTCGTAGACCTTCTTCGAAGACAAAAGACGGCGCGGGCTGGGCTCGTCCGAAACCTGCCGTGCAGCACTGGGGGTCTCAGCTATACCTGGCATCGCGCCGTCCTTTGTCTTCTTCAGTCTTACTTGGAAGCTGCTGCCGGGGCCTGCTCGGCCGCCGCAGCGGGAACGGACGTGTCCGCCTGCTCCATTCCTGCACCCTGCTGGTGTGCCAGGGCCGCCTTGACCAGGCCCGCGAAGAGCGGGTGGGGGCGGGTCGGGCGTGAGCTCAGCTCGGGGTGGGCCTGGGTTGCCACGTAGTACGGGTGGACCTCGCGGGGAAGTTCAACGTACTCCACGAGCTTTCCGTCCGGTGACGTGCCGGAGAAGGACAGGCCCTTGGCAGCGATCTGGTCGCGGTACTTGTTGTTGACCTCGTAGCGGTGCCGGTGGCGTTCGCTGACCGTGGTGGCGCCGTACGTCTCCGCGACGACCGAGCCCTTGTCCAGCTTGGCTTCGTAGAGGCCCAGGCGCATGGTGCCGCCGAGGTCGCCCTTACCGTCGACGATGTCCAGCTGCTCTTCCATCGTGGCGATGACCGGGTACTTGGAATCGGGCTCGAATTCGGACGAGGATGCCCCTTCGAGGCCAACCACGTTGCGGGCGTACTCGATCACCATGCACTGCAGGCCCAGGCACAGGCCCAGGACCGGGAGCTTGGATTCGCGGGCGAACTTGAGCGCGCCCAGCTTGCCTTCGAGGCCGCGGATACCGAAGCCGCCGGGAACGCAGATGGCGTCGACCCCGTCGAGGGCCTGCATGGCACCTTCACGGGTTTCGCACTCGTCCGACGGGACCCAGCGGATCTTGACCTTGGTGTCGTTGGCGAAGCCGCCGGCGCGCAGGGCTTCGGTCACGGACAGGTACGCGTCGGGGAGATCGATGTACTTGCCGACGAGGGCAACCTCAACCTCGTGCTTGGGGTTGTGCACGGCGTCGAGGAGCTTGTCCCAGCTTGTCCAGTCAACGTCCTTGAACGGCAGGTCCAAGGCACGGACGATGTAGGAGTCCAGGCCTTGGGCGTGCAGCGTCTTGGGGATGTCATAGATGCTGGGAGCATCCGCGGCGTTCACGACGGCGTCGATGTCGACGTCGCACATGCGGCCGATCTTCTCGCGCATCGCGTCGGGGACCTCGCGGTCCGAGCGGACCACGATTGCCTCGGGCTGGATGCCGATCGAACGCAGCGCAGCAACGGAGTGCTGGGTCGGCTTGGTCTTGAGTTCCTGGGACGGCCCGATGTACGGAACGAGGGACACGTGCAGGAAGAAGACGTTGCCGCGGCCGACGTCCTGGCGGACCTGGCGTGCGGACTCGAGGAACGGCTGCGATTCGATGTCGCCAACCGTGCCGCCGATTTCGGTGATGATGACATCGGGGGCGTGCTTGCCTTCGGCAGGCAGCCGCATCCGCCGCTTGATTTCATCGGTGATGTGCGGGATGACCTGGACGGTGTCGCCGAGGTATTCACCGCGGCGCTCCTTGGCGATGACCGTGGAGTAGACCTGGCCGGTTGTGACGTTGGCCGAGCCTTCGAGGTTTTCATCGAGGAAGCGCTCGTAGTGGCCGATGTCGAGGTCAGTCTCGGCGCCGTCGTCGGTGACGAAGACTTCGCCGTGCTGGAAGGGATTCATCGTGCCCGGATCCACATTGAGATAGGGATCGAGCTTCTGCATAGTTACAGACAAACCGCGTGCCCGCAGCAGATGACCGAGGCTTGAAGCCGTCAGTCCTTTGCCGAGCGAGGACGCCACACCACCGGTGACGAAGATGTGTTTGGTCGTCTTGGACGAGCCCGGGAACCGGGAATTTACACGGGAATTTGATCGCTGCACCACGGAGTTCGAGCCT
>JBFGBS010000177.1:0-5157 GCA_041567475.1 Arthrobacter sp. | reverse complement strand
TCGGCCGGGCCGAGAGTGAGATGCACAGGGTCATGTCTTTATTCAGTATCGGCACAGCACCATTAAACGCCATGGATCCGTGCGGCCCGCGGATCAGCTGCAGCCCGAGCCCGGCGGGTGCGGACCGACGGCGGCCGGGAGCCGTCCCGGCGCGGCGGCCTTGCCGGTGAGCACGTCCGCCAGGGCGGCGTAGGCCCCCGGTGTGCGCCCATAGAGCGCGATCCGGGTCGGCGCTGCGGACTCGGCCAGCGGCCACGGCGCGTCAAGTGCCACGGCGACGGCGGCGCCCGCGGCCTCGGGCGCCGCCGCTGATCCGCCGAATCCGATCAGCGTCACGAGCGGGCCTGAGCCGACGCTGATGCCGGCCTCCTGGACCGCGGCGGTAAACCGGGCGCGGTCCAGCGCGGAGCCGCCTGTGATCCGTACGCTGCCGGGCACGAGCGGGCCCGTGCAGGGGCCGGCGAGCACGGTGATGGCTGCCGCCGATATGGTGCGTGAGAGGTCCGTGCCGCTGCCGGGCGGGACCCCGGGGAGCGCGCCGGTGCGGCCACGCCACATCATCATGGTGACCACCCGCTGCGCGGCTTCCGCCAGCCTGTCGGCCGGCAGGGTGCCGCCGCGCACGGCGCCGACAATTGCAGCGTGGGCCGCGTCCGCCTTGGCGGGCATCACCAGCAGATCCGCCCCTGCGGCCAGGGCCAGCGGAGCGGCGGAATCGTCCGGGTAGGCATCGGTGATGGCGCCCATGTTGAGCGCATCCGTCACGGCGACGCCCTGGAAGCCCATGCGGCGCAGTTCGGCGTAGCTGGCGGCCGACACGGTGGCGGGGACGCCGGGCTGCCACGCCGTCACCGCGAGGTGCCCGGTCATCACCATGGGCAGGCCCGCGTCGATGGCGGCCTGGAACGGCGCCAGGTCCTTGGTCCTGAGCTGCTCCGGGGTTCCGTCGAGCACGGGCAGGGACTCGTGGGAATCGGCCGTGACGGAGCCGTGGCCGGGAAAATGCTTGACGGCCGGCAGCAGGCCGCCGGCGAGCAGCCCCTGCGCGAAGGCGGTGCCGAGGCCCGCGGCTGCCCCGGCATCACCGGAGAGCGATCTGGCGCCGACGGCGCGGTCCGCGGGGCCGACGGTGACGTCGAGCGTCGGGGCGAAGTCGGTGTTGAAACCGAGCGCCGCCAGCTCCGCGGCCACCGCGGTTCCGGCGCCTCCGGCGAGCGGTGCGCTGCCCGCGGCGCCGTAGCTCATGGGGGCGGGCCATTCAGTCAGGGGCGCCCGCAGCCTGGCGACCATGCCGCCTTCCTGGTCGACGGCGATCATGCCCGGCCAGCTGCGGCCGTCGGCCTGGGTTGCGGCCTGGAGCCGGCCGGTAACGCCGAGCATCGCCGCGGTATCCACCCGGCCGTCGGGCATCCCGGGCACGTTGTCGCCCATGATGATGGACCCGGCCAGATGCAGGCGCCGCACGGTGGCGGCCTGGGCGTCGGCGTCCAGTCCCGAATAGAAGGGCAGCAGTACCTGTCCGGCCCGTTCCTCCGTGCTCATGGCCGCGACGGCCGCGGCCGCCCGGTCCGCGTCCTGTTGGTCCGGGCCCCAGCCCAGCGGCCGGGCGGCGGGGGCGGGCAGCGTGGTCGGGCCGGCGGACGGTGCCGGCGCGGCTGTCGGGGAAGCGGGCGGGGCTGCCGGGGACGGTTCCGGCGGGCTGCTGCAGGCCCCGGCTCCGAGGATGAGTGCCGTCGCGGAAGCGGCGACGGCCGCGAACCGGGTAGGGCCGGAGAACACGCGACGCAAAGGCTGTAACTTCGACACCGTTTCCATGCTACCCCTCGACTAGACTTGGACCGCCGTTGCCTTGCCAGCCGTCCTGCCGGCGGCCTTGCCAGTGACATATCCAGACCGGATGGCGGCTACGGATACCAGAACCTGAAGGGACCACATGAAGAAGATTGATTTCGCTTCATCCAAGCAATCAACTCTTGGTGTGGAATGGGAGCTTGCGCTCGTCGATGCGGAGACCGGCGAGCTGGCCTCCGTGGCCAACGAGGTGTTGCGCGGGGTCGCTGCCCGGCACCCGGAGCTGAACGAGGATGACGAGCACCCGCACATCAAGCAGGAACTGCTGCTGAACACCGTGGAGCTCGTGACCGGGATCTGCACGACGGTGGCGCAGGCCAAGGAGGACCTGGCCGGCTCCCTCGCGGCGGTCCGCGAGGTCACCGATCCCATGGGCGTGGAGGTCTTCTGCGCCGGAAGCCATCCGTTCAGCCCGCCCCAGCTGCAGCCCGTGACGGATAAGGAACGCTACGCCAAGCTGATTGACCGGACCCAGTGGTGGGGCCGGCAGATGGTCATTTATGGCGTCCACGTCCATGTCGGCCTGGATAGCCGCGACAAGGTCCTCCCGGTACTGGACGGCCTGGTGAACTACTTCCCGCACTTCCAGGCGCTGTCCGCGTCGAGCCCGTTCTGGGGCGGCGAAGACACCGGCTACGCCTCCCACCGCGCCCTGATGTTCCAGCAGCTGCCCACGGCGGGGCTGCCCTTCCAGTTCCGCAGCTGGGAGGACTACGAGTCCTACGTCCAGGACATGTTCACCACCGGCGTGATCGATACCCTGTCCGAAATCCGCTGGGACATCCGCCCGGTGCCGAACCTGGGCACCATCGAGATGCGGATCTGCGACGGCCTGGCCTCCCTGGAGGAAGTCGGCGCCATCGCGGCCCTGACCCAGTGCCTTGTTGACGAGTTCTCCACCATCCTGGACGCCGGCGGCACGATTCCGACCATGCAGCCGTGGCACGTCCAGGAAAACAAGTGGCGTGCCGCCCGGTATGGCCTGGATGCCATCATCATCCTCGATGCCGAGGGGAACGAGCAGCTCGTCACCGACCACCTCCGCGAGACGCTCCGCCGGCTGGAGCCCGTCGCGGCCAAACTCGGCTGCAGTGCCGAGCTGGCCGATGTCGAAAAAATCATGCGCCGCGGCGCCGGCTACCAGCGGCAGCGCCGCGTGGCGGCAGAGCACGGGGGCGATCTCCGCGCCGTGGTCCTGGACCTGGTCCAGCAGATGCGCAACGGCCCGGAGGCGTAAACCCGCCGTCCGCTGCCGGCCCGGGGCGGCCGGGGAGTTTCAGGCCCGGCGCGAACCGGTCAGCGTCCCGGGGTCCCGGTTCTCGTCCTTGTCCTTGTCCTCGTCCTCGGGGAGCCGCAAGGCCTGGAGCGCCCCCGCCCAGGCGATGACTTGGTCGAAGACACTGCCGAGGCTCTTGACGGCCCGGGCCGACGGCGTGAATGTCGTATAGCTTTCGAATTCGGTCGCCAGCGGCAGGGCGAGCTGCGCGCGGACATCGGCCATTTGGAGTTCCGCCGCGACCAGGCGCAGGTGTTCGACCGCCCGGGTGCCGCCGTTCACGCCGTAGCTGACGAAGCCCGCCGCCTTGTTGTTCCACTCCCGGTAGAGGAAATCCATCGCGTTTTTCAGCGCCCCCGGCACGGAGTGGTTGTATTCCGCAGTAACAAAGACGTACCCGTCGAAGGAGCCGATGGCCTCGGACCACGCCTTGGTGTGGTCATGGCGGTACTGCCCCAGCGCCGCCGGCCGGGGCTCGTCGAGCAGCGGCAGGCCATAATCGGCCACATCAATGAGCTCGAACCGGGCATCGGTGCGCTGCGCCGCCTGGTCATAGACCCAGTCGGCGACCGCTTTCCCCCGGCGGCCCGGGCGGGTGCTTCCGAGCACGATCGCTATCCTCAGCATCGGGCCGCGCCTCCTGTTATTCACAGAGTCCATAGTCTTTGGAACGCGTCACAGCGGCTGCTTCTTCCCGCGGGGGCCTAACTTGCGCGTATCATGGGGCCGTTCGAACGGCGGCACCGTTTTCCACCTGACGGCTGATCCGGTATGGTCCATTCCCAATATCACTTCCAGAAGAAATGAGCGTTCCACCGTGGCAACCGACTATGACGAAGTAAGGCCCGACGTCGCGGAATCCCGTAACGCCTCGCTGGAGGCCCTCAAGTCCGCCAACACCCCCGACGCGGGCAGCGTGGTGCGGGAAATGGACGAAGCCGACACCGTCGACGGCGTCGACCTTCCCGGCGCTGACCTGTCCGGCGAGGAACTGATTATCCAGGTCGTTCCGCAGGCCAATGACGAATTCACCTGCTACTCGTGTTTCCTGGTCCGGCACCGCTCCCAGATCGCCCGGGAGAAAGACGGCCACGCCTACTGCACCGAGTGCGAAGGCTAAGCGGGCCGCTACCTCCCGCGCCGGCTCAGGCCGAGACCGCTGTGACCGGCATTGATGAATCCGGCGCGAACCCGGTTCCGCTCGGCTCCACCCCGGCCATCACCAATTGCGCGCCGAGGGCCGCGACCATGGCCCCGTTGTCGGTACACAGGGCCAGCGGCGGCACGGTGAGCCGGATCCCGGCCGCGCGGCACCGCTGATCCGTGAGTTGGCGCAGCCGGGAGTTGGCGGCGACGCCGCCGCCGAGCAGTAGTTCGGTGATGCCGTGCTCACGGCAGGCCAGCACCGCCTTGGACGTGATGACGTCCACTACGGCTTCCTGGAAGGCAGCGGCGATGTCCGCGACCGGCACATCCTCGCCGCGGGCCTCGAACTGCTCCACGCACCGCGCGACGGCGGTCTTGAGTCCACTGAAGGACCAGTCGTAGCGGTGGGGGCCGGGTTCCTCCGCGGTGCCCATGTACTTCGGCTGCGTGAGGCCGCGCGGGAAGCGGATCGCCTTGGCGTTGCCGGTGCGGGCGATCTTGTCGATGGCGGGCCCTCCCGGATAACCCAGGCCCAGCAGCCGGGCGACCTTGTCGTACGCTTCGCCGGCGGCGTCATCGATCGTGGAGCCGAGCAGTTCAACGTCGTCGGTGATCCTGCGGATCCGCAGGATTTCGGTATGGCCGCCGGAGACGAGCAGCGCGCCGAGGTTCTCGGGCAGCGCTCCGGCGAACACGCCGCCGGAACCTACGCTGCCGGAACCGGCGCCGCCGGAACCTACGCCGCCGGACTCCGGACCGCCCTCACCGGCCTGCAACAGGCCCACGCCGACGTGCGCCACGAGGTGGTTGATGGCATAGAGGGGTTTGCCCGTCGCGAGGGCGAGCGCCTTGGCCGCGCACACCCCCACCATAAGCGCCCCGGC
>JBFGBS010000176.1:0-5161 GCA_041567475.1 Arthrobacter sp. | reverse complement strand
TGGTTGTTGTAGTCCGCTTCGAGCCCGCGCAGCTGCTGGGCGAGGCCGTCGCGGACGCCGCGTTCGGCCCCCAGTTCCTTGGCCTTGGCCTGGGCGAGTTGGCGGTAGCGTTCCAGGGTCTTGCCATGCACGGTCACCGCCAGTTGCTGCTTGTACGCCTCGAATTCCTCGCCGGCGAGCTCGCGCAGCCGGTTCGCGTCGAGCAGGGACTGCGCATACTCCTTGTTCAGTCCGGGCACCGGCGCCAGCTGGTCGCGCTGCTGCCGGACGTCCTCCAGGCGTTGCCGGATGGACATGAGGTTGCTGAATTCCTCCACGACGTCGTCTGCGGCCGCCAGGGTCGCCGGGGCGTCCAGGACCTGGTCACGGAAGAAGGTGTTGACGCTGCCGCCGAGGCCCTTGCCGGCCTGGATCACGCGCAGCAGCGGCAGGGCCTGGTCCGAGTTGATGCCCAGCAGTCGGCGGAACCGTTCGGCGAAGGCCTTGTGGACGTCGAAGACCTGCGCGTCGGGGAAGATCGCATCCAGCGCCGCCTTGCTGAACCGCTTCTCGGCAATACCCTCCAGGGCGCCGAGGTGCAGCGGCTTGTTGTCGATCAGGTAGAAGCGGCCGACGCTTGATTCGGTCCCGTTTTTGGGCAGGTCGAAAAGTGCCGAAATGGTCACCTTCGTGCCGGCGGCGTTGTCGAACGTCAAGGCGACGGCGGACCAGGTCGCCCCCGGGCGCTGGAACGCACTCGCGGAGCCCTCGCCGACCGCTTTGTCCCCCACTTTGCCGCGCATGTAGGTGAACGTGGTCCGCCGGTCTTCCACGGCGCCGCCGGCGCGTTGCGCGGCGGCCTCGTTGGAGCGCGGGCGGGCGTCGAAGACCCGCAGCATGGCGTCGAACAGCGTGGACTTGCCGACGCCGGAGTTGCCGGTCAGGAGGGTTCCGTTGCGGTCCACGTGCATGGTGTGGGCGCCGTGGAAGGTGCCCCAGTTGACGACCTGGACGAGGGCCAGGCGCATCTGCCCCGGGTTCGTGAGTTCGCCCATCGGCAGCATGGTGGCGATGCTCATCGGGGTGCCTCCGCATCGGTGTTGCCGGGTTCGTCGGGTTCGTCGGCACCGGCGTCCGGTTCGGCTTCGACGTCAATCAGCGGTTCGGTCCCGGACGGGTCTGTGCCGGCGGCGATCAGGGCCTCGATCTGGGCTGGAATGTCGCCGATGTTCTCGAACGGGAGGGCCAGCGGGAGGGCGTTGGAAATCGTGTAGACGTCCTCCAGGCCCGTGGTGAGGAGGAGCTGGCGGGCCAGCAGCTTGGTGATGGCCCGGTTGACGACGTCGGCGTCCCGGAGCGCGTCCTGCTGGCCGGCCGGCTGGTAGTGCGCGACGAGTTCGGCGATTTCCTCACGGGTGATCGTGGGGTCGGTCTGGGCCGTGATGTGGCGGTCCAGGAGCAGGCGCAGTCGCAGCAGCACAATCGTCTCGACCCGGCTCAGGGCGCGTTGCTGGCGCAGGATGCTGGACCGGGTGCCGGCGCCGACCGCTTCGGGATCCACCGGACGCAGAACGGCGACCTTACGGTCATGGTCCAGCTGCATCGTCAGGAACAGTTCGGAGAGGCGGCTGCGGAGAATCAGCTGGTTGTCCAGCAGCGTGGTCCAGAGCTTCTCGTCGCGGCCGCCGTCGACATAGGGACCTTTCAGAAGCTTCACGAGCGCCCGGCGGACCTTCATCGGGAGGACGCCGGTGTCGCCGGGAAACAGCGCGGCGCCGTCGACGAACGTGTCCCGCGGCGTGACGTTGAACGGGTCCGGGTGGACGTGTTCGGGCTGGGTGCGGGCGTCCGGTTCCGCCGGCCCGGCGGCCTCGGCTGCTGCGCCCAGGCCGGGAGCAGCCTGCGCATCGGGGGAAAGATCAGTCATCTTCAGTCCTTCTTGAGCGTGACGACGGGCAGGTACGCGGTGCGGGTCGAGCCGTCGATCTGGTCGAACTCGACCGGGCCCCAGGCCTCGCGGTCGAAGCCGGCGCCGCCGTGGAGTGCCTCGGCGAGCAGCGCGCGGATGGAGTTGATATGGCGTTCCCCGGCCGGCAGCTGTTCCCAGGCGTCGGTCAGCGACGAGGCGCCGGCGAGCGCGGCGCGGATCGCCTCGGGCCTGGCCTTGCCGGTCCGGGGCGAACGGGCCCGGTCCGAGTCGGAGAACGCGATGGGTTCAGCAAGCTTGGGCGGCACCGCGAACTCGTCCGGATCGAAGAGCTTCACCATGGCCAGGGATTCAAAGCCGGCGTTGAACAGGACGGGGCCGCGGACGAGTCCGGGGCGTTCCCGCTCATATGGCAGGGACCGGATGGACTGCTCGGCCTCGCGCAGCACTTTGCGCAACCGGACCGACTGCCGGAAGTCATCGCTCTGGACGTAGGTGTTGAGGCTTTCGCTGAGTTTGCCGTAGATCCGCTGAATCTGGCTGTGCTGGGCGCGGAGCTCGGCGACGAGGTTCTTGAGGGTTTCGCGTTCATCGCTGCGGAGGTCGTCCGCGAACTGCCGGCTGAGCACTTCCCCGATCGCGGACCGGAACCGGAGTTGCTGCTGCGGGTCCTCAAGGAATGCCGTGAAGGACCGGAAGGTGCGTCCCTCGGGACTTTGCCGCAGCCGCTTGTCCGCCTCCAGCACCTGGGCCATGGTGGCGCCCTTGCTGAGGGATTCCTCGATGATCTGGTTCCGGAGCTCCCCGACGAGTTCCTCGATCCGGTCACGCATCTTCTTGTAGTCCGCGGGCAGGCTGGCTGCCAGATCCAGGATGTTCCCGGCGGCCTCCACGGCCTCATCGTCGTCGAGCAGGCCGTCGAAGTCCCCCGAGCTGATGTCCGCGATCAGCTGGCGTCGTTCGCCGATCTCCTCTTCGAGGGATTCGAGCCGCGCGCTCTGGTCCGGGTTCGTTTCATTGGCGAGTTTTTCGACATCACCAAGCAGCGTGCCGAGGCGGGAACCATTCAGCGTGGACCGATCGCTGGAAAGACTGTCCAGGAAGGCCAGGACCCGGGCTGCGGGTTCGGTAACCTCATAGACAATCTGCCCCGACTGGTTGCGCCGGGTCAGGAAATTCCTGCGCGTCCACTCATCGCCGAAGGTCTTGCCGTTGGCCGAACCGCCCAGGGACGGGTCTTCCCGGCGGAGCTGTTCGAGGAAGGCGTCGACGTCTGCGTGGAATTCTTCCAGCGGCAACTGGGCGCGCGTGCGCGGGAAGGAAGCCTGCAGCACGGCAATCACCCACGGAGCCGACCGGGTCAGGGCCCAGGCGGGGCCCTTCGTGAGGAGCTCCAGCTCCCGGAGCCGGGCGCTGATGGCGTCGGCCGGGGACACGGCGGAACGGGACATGCAGTCTCCTTCGGCGGGGCTGGGGGTGTGGGTGGGCAGCGGCCACGAAGAAAACTGCCATCTACAAGGTTAACGCAGGGCCCGGTTTGCATTTGTCGTTGTCTGGCTACGGGGTTCGGGAGCACACTGTGTACATCACTGGAGAGGAGTGTGCCATGGGAAGGAAAACAGCATTATTGGCGGGCGCGGCGGCAGCCGCGGTGCTGCTCGGCGGCGCAGCGGTTGCGGCAGTGGCGGCGACCCAGCTGTCGAGGAGTGCCCCGGGCCTGAACAGCAACCCCATCGTGGCCCTGCCGGCAAGCCACGGGTGGGACGATGACGACATCGGGGCGCCGCCGTTGAGCGCCGCCGACCAGGAACGGGCCGCAAGCGTCGCACTGGCGCAGGTCGGTCAGGGGCGCGTGAGCGAGGTCGAGCGAGAGAACGAAGGCGGGGCCGCCTACGAAGTCGAAGTACGGCTGGACAACGGCTCCGAAATCGAGGTCATGCTGGGACCGGACTTCCAGGTCCTGCACCAGAGCGCCCCCGAATACGACGACGACTAGGGGTAATTCCGCAACCAGGCCCAACGCGGGGTCGGATCCGGCCGGTGCCGGAGGCATTTCACGGCGTGGGATGACCCCGCGTTGAGGTTTCCGCGACCACCCCGTTACCTACGGGCGGGTACGGTCCCGATCCCGCAACAACAACCGCTGCAGGCCCCAGGATGCTGGTTGTGCCCGCCCCCTGCCCTCTACGCTCGGGCTACTGATCCGGAGCAATGGTGCAGGGGGAAGTATGCAGTTCGACCTGAGCGCAGTGGAAACAGGGACCCTGGTGTTCCTGGGGACCCTCGTGTTTGGTGTGGTGATCGCGGTCCTGATGGCGGCGGCGTCCTTCGCGGCGCTGCTGTTGGCGGGCGCCGGGCGGCTCGCGTGGCTCCTCGTGGCGGAGATGCTCCCGGCGCTGGTCCATGGCATCAATAGCGGCTGGGACCGCATGGTCCGCCACGCCGCCAACGTCGACCTGACCGGAGACCTTGGCGGCGACTTTTCAGGGCAGCAGGCCCCTAGTACCGGAACCTACCCGCGGGTAGTATTGCGGGACAGCTGAAGGGTCCCCCACCCCCGGCGGATCCGCGGCCCGTGCCGGGCGCCCCGGCCTGAGGAGATGCCCGATGAGCTCCGCCATTGAAGACCCCGCCACCGCCGGCCCCGCTGCCACGGAGCACATCGGCCACAACGCGAGCGCCGCCGACGCGCGGGCCGTCGCCGAGGCAGCCCGGGACACCAGTTGGGACCGGCCCAGCTTCGCCAAAGGCCTGTATCTCGGCAGTTTTGACCTGGCACTGATCCATCCGTGGCCGGAGGCCCCGGCTGACGAAGTCGAACGCGGCGAAGCGTTTATGGCCCGGCTTACCGTCCTGTGCCGCAGCATGTCCGGGCGCGCCATTGAACGCGACGCCCGGATTCCGGACGATTACCTCAAGAGCCTGGCGGACCTGGGCGTCTTCGGCATGAAGATCCCCCGTGAATACGGAGGCCTGGGCTTGTCCCTCGTCTATTACGGCCGGGCCCTGGGCCTGCTCGGCTCCGTCCACCCGAGCCTGGGCGCGCTGTTGTCCGCACACCAGTCCATCGGCGTCCCCGAGCCCGTCAAGGTCTTCGGCACGCCCGCGCAGAAAAAGGAGTACCTGCCGCGCTGTGCCGCCGGCGCGATCACGGCGTTCTTGCTGACCGAGCCCGACGTCGGCAGCGACCCGGCCCGGATGGGCAGCACCGCGGTGCCGACCAACGACGGGGAGGCGTATGTCCTGGACGGGGTG
>JBFGBS010000175.1:0-5223 GCA_041567475.1 Arthrobacter sp. | reverse complement strand
TTCCTGAACAACCTCAAGGAAACCTACCCGCTGGGCTGGACGGAGCCGGAGGACGGCCTGAGCGCCCCGCAACGCGTGATCGAACGCATCGGTGCCCTCACCGGTCCCGAAGGCGTCTACGTCGCCGGCGTCGGCCAGCACCAGATGTGGGCCGCCCAGTTCATCAAGTACGAGCGTCCCCACTCCTGGCTCAACTCCGGCGGGGCAGGCACCATGGGCTACGCCGTGCCGGCGGCCATGGGCGCCAAGGTCGGCAGCCCGGACCGGGTGGTCTGGGCGATCGACGGCGACGGCTGCTTCCAGATGACCAACCAGGAACTGGCCACGTGCGCGATCAACAAGATCCCGATCAAGGTTGCCGTCATCAACAACTCCTCGCTGGGCATGGTGCGCCAGTGGCAGACCCTGTTCTATGAGGGCCGCTACTCCAACACGGACCTGAACACCGGCCACGACACCGTCCGCATCCCGGACTTCGTCAAGCTGGCCGAGGCCTACGGCTGCGCCGCCTTGCGCTGTGAACGGGACGAGGACATCGACGCCACCATCCAGAAGGCCCTGGAAATCAACGACCGCCCGGTGGTCATTGACTTCGTCGTGAGCCCCAACTCCATGGTGTGGCCGATGGTCCCCGCCGGAGTCAGCAACGACCAGATCCAGGTTGCCCGCAATATGACCCCGGAATGGGAAGAGGAGGACTGAACATGACCCGCCACACACTGTCCGTTCTGGTCGAAGACAAGCCCGGTGTGCTGACACGCGTTGCCAGCCTCTTTGCCCGCCGCGCCTTCAACATCAACTCCCTGGCCGTCGGCCCCACGGAAGTTCCGGGCATGTCCCGGATGACCGTTGTGGTCGATGCCGACGGTGAGCTGATCGAGCAGGTCACGAAGCAGCTGAACAAGCTGATCAACGTGATCAAGATCGTTGAGCTCACCTCAGAATCTTCCGTACAGCGCGACCACATCCTGGTCAAGGTACGTGCGGATGCCGCAACACGGCTGCAGGTCACCCAGGCTGCAGACCTGTTCCGCGCCTCAGTGGTCGACGTCTCCACCGAATCGGTGGTCATCGAGGCCACCGGCCACCCCGAGAAGCTCACGGCGCTGCTGTCCGTGCTCGAGCCTTTCGGTATCCGCGAAATCGTGCAGTCCGGCACCCTCGCCGTCGGGCGGGGATCCCGCTCCATGAGTGACAGGGCCCTGCGCTCCGCCTAAGACACGGCATAGGCGACCGCCTGGCCAACCGCTGCGCCTCGTGCCGCAGCACCCAAGACACCATCGAAGAAACCACTCAAGAGGAGTTACGCAAGTGACTGAAATGTTTTACGACGACGATGCCGACCTGTCCATCATCCAGGGCCGCAAGGTCGCAATTGTCGGCTACGGCTCCCAGGGCCACGCCCACGCGCAGAACCTGCGTGATTCCGGTGTCGACGTTGTCATCGCGCTGAAGGAAGGCTCGAACTCGATCGCCAAGGCCGAAAACGCCGGCTTCACCGTCAAGACCGTTGCCGACGCCGCCGAATGGGCCGACGTCATCATGATCCTGGCGCCGGACCAGTACCAGCGCTCGATCTACAACGACTCCATCAAGGACAAGCTGACCCCCGGCAAGGCCCTGGCCTTCGCCCACGGCTTCAACATCCGCTTCGGCTACATCGAAGCACCGGAGGGTGTTGACGTCATCCTCGTCGCCCCGAAGGCTCCCGGCCACACCGTGCGCCGCGAATTCGAAGCCGGCCGCGGCATCCCGGACATCATCGCCGTTGAGCAGGACGCTTCCGGTTCGGCCTGGGAGCTGGCCAAGTCCTACGCCAAGGCCATCGGCGGCACCCGCGCCGGCGTCATCAAGACCACTTTCACCGAAGAGACCGAGACGGACCTCTTCGGCGAGCAGGCTGTGCTCTGCGGCGGCGTCTCGCAGCTCGTCCAGTACGGCTTCGAGACCCTGACCGAGGCCGGCTACCAGCCGGAAATCGCCTACTTCGAGGTGCTGCACGAGCTCAAGCTCATCGTCGACCTCATGTGGGAAGGCGGCATCGCCAAGCAGCGCTGGAGCGTCTCCGACACGGCCGAATACGGCGACTACGTCTCCGGACCCCGCGTCATCACCCCCGAGGTGAAGGAAAACATGCAGGCCGTCCTGAAGGACATCCAGGAAGGCGCCTTCGCCAAGCGGTTCATCGACGACCAGGACGCCGGCGCCCCCGAGTTCAAGGAACTGCGGGCCAAGGCCGAGAAGCACCCGATCGAGGGCGTCGGCCGCGAGCTGCGGTCGCTGTTCGCGTGGCAGCAGCAGGACGCGGACTACGTCGAAGGCTCCGCAGCCCGCTAGGCTTAACCCGGCAGGGAAGCCGGACACCATTCATGGGGTCCGGCTTCCCTGCTTTTCGGCGTCACACGTTTTGCCCGTTCATCCGTTTCACCAAAATCCCCACCTGATATACAAGAGAGCTAAAGAGGTCACCGGTGACAAGCACCAAACCTGTTGTACTCCTCGCTGAGGAGCTTTCGCCCGCCACCGTTGAGGCCCTCGGTCCGGACTTCGAAATCCGCCAGACCGACGGCGCCGACCGTTCCCAGCTGCTCTCCGCAATCGCGGACGTGGATGCCATCCTCGTCCGCTCGGCCACGCAAGTCGATGCCGAGGCCATCGCCGCGGCGAAGAACCTGAAGATCATCGCCCGCGCCGGCGTCGGCCTGGACAACGTCGACATCAAGGCCGCCACACAGGCCGGCGTGATGGTGGTCAACGCACCGACCTCGAACATCATCTCCGCGGCCGAACTGACCGTGGGCCACATCCTGAGCCTGGCCCGGCACATTCCGCAGGCCAGCGCCGCCCTCAAGGACGGCGAATGGAAGCGTTCCAAGTACACCGGGATCGAGCTCTACGAGAAGAAGATCGGCATCATCGGCCTCGGCCGGATCGGTGCCCTCGTCGCGGCCCGGCTCAAGGGCTTCGAGACCCAGATCCTCGCCTACGACCCCTACATCACCGCCGCCCGGGCAGCCCAGCTCGGCGTGCAGCTGGTGACCCTGGACGAGCTGCTCGCGCAGTCGGACTTCATCACCATCCACATGCCCAAGACCCCGGAGACCGTCGGGATGCTCGGCGAAGATGCCTTCCGGAAGATGAAGAGCACCGCCTACGTCGTCAACGTCGCCCGCGGCGGCCTGGTGGACGAAGAAGCCCTGTACACGGCCCTGGAATCGGGCGAAATCGCCGGCGCCGGCGTCGACGTCTTCGTCAAGGAACCCAGCACCGACCTGCCGTTCTTCAAACTCGACAACGTGGTGGTGACCCCGCACCTGGGCGCCTCCACCGATGAGGCGCAGGAAAAAGCCGGCGTGTCCGTGGCTAAATCCGTCCGCCTGGCACTGGCCGGTGAACTCGTCCCGGATGCCGTCAACGTCGCCGGCGGCATCATCGCCCCCGATGTCCGCCCGGGCATCCCGCTGATCGAGAAGCTCGGCCGGATCTTCACCGCGCTGACCCACGCCTCCCTGACGCAGTTCGACGTCGAGGTTGCCGGCGAAATCTCGTCCCTCGATGTCAAGGTGCTCGAACTCTCGGCGCTGAAGGGAATCTTCGCCGACATCGTGACCGAGCAGGTCTCCTACGTCAACGCGCCCGTGATCGCGGAACAGCGCGGCATCAACGTCCGCCTCATCACCACCCCGGAGACCGAGTCCTACCGCAACGTGCTGACCCTGCGCGGGGCCCTGAGCGACGGAAGCCAGATCTCCGTCGCGGGAACCCTGACCGGGCCCAAGCAGATCCAGAAGCTGGTCGGCGTGAACGGCTTCGAAGTGGAAATCCCCATCAGCGAACACCTCGTGGTGGTCGCCTACGCCGACCGTCCCGGTGTGATCGGTACGATCGGGCACATCCTGGGCATGAACAACATCAACATCGCCGGCATGCAGGTGGCCCGCCAGACCGAGGGCGGCCAGGTGCTCGCGCTGCTCACCGTCGACAGTACCGTTCCGCAGCAGGTCCTTGACGCGATCAAGGCCGGCATCGGCGCTGACATGGTCCGCGAGGTCGATCTCGAGGACTAGCCTCCCCGCGGTGGACGCCGGCGGCGGCACTGCTGCCGCCGGCGGCCACAAACAGGCGGCCGGTCTGCGTACAATGGCTGGGGCCGGATTTTCGTTCGGCCTTGGCCGCAGACCGGCCTCATCTTTTGCACGCCCCGGCACGGGACGCCCTCACATCCTCACGGAGTGAACTGCGGCGTGCGCACGCAATCCAGCTTTCAGGAGCCCAATGAACGCCGTCCAGAGGTTCATCAGAAGCCGAGTGCTTCTGCTGACCGCGTCCATTTTGATCGTGGCCATGGCCCTTTCCGTCCTGGTCCAGGGCCAGTCGCAGGCGGCACTGAACCGGACCGTGGACCAGAACTCCCGTGGCCTTTACGACATCCTGGTCCAGGCCAGCCCGGCGGATGACGGTGCGCTGATGCAGCCGGACATCGCCACCGGCCAGGGCGGCATCGGCTTCGACCAGCTGGACACCATCCGCAAGCTGTCCGGCACCTCCGTCGCCGCTCCGATCAGCCTGGTCTCACGCGTCACCCAGAACCTCGAATCCCCGCGGCTCGAAGCCACGGACTACCTCGGCTACAGCGCCGGGCTGGCCGGCACCGCAGGGGACCCCACCGCGACGGACCCGAGCAAGTGGCCGGCCGCCGAGTCGGTCCTCAACGACGCCGCCACCAAATACCGGCTCACCGCCACCGCCGTAAGCTCCGACGGCCACTCCGAACAGACGCTGTTCAAGACCACGGCCGAAGGCTCCGTCGGCAAGGCCCGGCTGGTCGAGGAAGAGGTTGCCGGCGGCAAGAACGTCCGGATCCAGGGCCCCGCAGGGGAGACCGGCATCAAGTTTCCGGCCCCGGCCGGCGGATCAGAGCACACCCTCTTCAACCTCGCCGTGTCCCTGCCGATGGCCCCGCAGGTGACCGAGTCCGTCGTCGCCGTGGACCCCGTCTCCGAACGTGCGCTGCTGGGGTCCGCGGGTGACTTCCTGGCCCCGCTGGAGAAGGCGCCGCCGGCGGATGCCCGCAACGCCGGCGCGATCGGCCGGCACTTCGAAAGCCTCTTCAGCAGCGGCATCAGCATGGAGGAACTCAAGGAAGGCCCCGACTTCCTGGGCGCCAAGCTCAAGTACTGGGCTCCGCTGATGACCCAATACCAGCAGGCCAAGCGCAGCGGC
>JBFGBS010000174.1:0-5247 GCA_041567475.1 Arthrobacter sp. | reverse complement strand
CTCCGCCGGCATGCAATAGGTGCAGCGCAGATTGCACTTGTCTGTGAGGGAGAGACGCATGTCCGTGGCGCGGCGGCCGTAGCGGTCGACGAGTCCGGCCGGCATCCCCGCCGGGCGTTCGGACGGCGGCGGCCCGCCGGGCAGGCCTGGGACAGGGCTGCCGCTCTCGCGGGGGGACCCTGGCATGCCAAGTTGAACAGTCATAATGTCAGGCTACGCCACACCGGGGCCAGCATCACGCCCGGAGGACCCGAGGGGATATTACGGATTGCGGAACGATGCCGGACGGGGTGCTGGAAGCGGTCCTGCGGGCCGGTCCCGAACCTATGCTGGAGAGATGAACAAGCCCCAGCCCGCCGCGGATCCATCGGAGAACCGGCGCATCCTCCTGGTCGAAGACGAACTGACCATCGCCGACGTCGTCCGGGACTACCTCGAGCAGGCAGGTTTCCAGGTGGAACTGGCCCAGGACGGATTCACGGCCCTGCGATTGGCCGCCGAACGGCAGCCTGACCTGGTCCTGCTGGACCGGATGCTGCCGGGACTCGACGGCGTTGAGGTCTGCCGCCGGCTCCGCGCCGCCCATGGCGTACCGGTCATCTTGCTCACCGCGTTGGGAACCGAAGATGACCGGATTTTGGGGCTCGAAGCCGGGGCGGACGATTACGTGACCAAACCGTTTTCTCCGCGCGAGCTTGTCCTGAGGGTCCGGTCCGTCCTGCGGCGCAGCATTCCCGAGTTCAGTCCCGAACCCGCCGTCGAAGTGGGCGGGTTCGCCCTCAACCCCGCAGCCAGGACGGTCTCCCACCACGGACTCGAGTTGTCCCTGACAGCCCGCGAATTCGATCTGCTGGCTTTTCTGCTGCGCCGGCCGAACCAGGTCTTCAGCCGGGAGGAACTCATCAAGGCCGTCTGGGGCTGGGACTTCGGAGACCTGTCCACCGTCACGGTCCATGTCCGCCGGCTGCGGGAAAAAATCGAAGCGGATCCCACAAAGCCCGCGTTGTTGCGCACTGTCTGGGGCGTCGGCTACCGGCTGGATGTCGGGGAGGACCCGGGATCACACCAAGCGTTTCCGGCACCCCTGGAAAGCGGGGCGAGCGATGCGGGCCGCTGAACTTCTGACGACCATCGGCTGGTCCGTCGCCTGGGGCATCGTGATCGGGGCCGCGTCGCTCCTGATTCTCCGGCCGCTGCGCAGGGCCTCGTTTGCCCTGCAGATCTGCGTGGTCGTGCTGGCCACCGTAGCGGTCCTCACCGCCGGCATGGTCAGTGCTTTCAACGCCATGTTCATTTCCGCCCGGGACCTGGAAGTCATGTGGTACGTCCTGGCCGTCGCGTCAATCGTCGCCGTGACGATCGCGCTTGTGCTCGGGGCCCGGGTCTCCCGCAACGCCGCATCCCTGGCCGACGCCGCCCGGAGCATCGGGCGCGGCGAAAGCCCCGGACTCCACACTCCCGTGATGAGCCCCGAACTCGCGGCGCTGGCCGCCGAACTTGAGCTCAGCGGCCGCAAGTTGGAAGAATCCCGGCAGCGCGAGGCCACCGTCGAAAATGCGCGCCGCGAACTGGTCAGCTGGATTTCCCACGACCTGCGCACCCCGCTGGCAAGCATGCGGGCAATGGCGGAAGCGCTCGAAGACGGAATGGCCGCGGACGTTCCCGGGTACTACCGCAAGATCATTTCGCAGACGGACCAGATGGCCGTGATGGTCAACGACCTTCTGGAGCTCTCCAAGATCCAGGCTGGGACCCTGCGGCTCAGGGCCGAACCCCTTGACCTATATGACCTTGCCAGCGATGCCATCGCCGATCTTGCGCCCCTCGCGCAACGGCACGGCGTCACGCTCGACGGCGGCGGCCGCCGGGAAAGCGTCGCGCTCGCCGACGGCCCCTCGATGGGACGGGCAATCCGCAACATCGTGCTCAACGCCATTCTCTACAGCAAGCCAGGGTCGACGGTGCTCGTCGAGGTGGGGCGGGACGCGGACCGGGCTGTGGTGTCCGTCACGGATGGCTGCGGCGGAATCCCGGAGGAGGACCTGGGCCGACTCTTCGAAACCGGCTGGCGGAAAAACCCGGACGGGCAGCGCGGCAGCGGACCACACCCGGGCACCGACGCGCGCCCCCGGACCGGCGGCTACGCAGGCGCTGGCATCGGTCTCAGCGTCACCTCCGGCATTGTCAGCGCCCACGACGGGACAGTCACCGTCCGCAACGTCGACGGCGGGTGCCGGTTCTCGCTCCTGCTCCCGGCCATGGCCCCTGCCGGCGCAGCCGCGCCGGCCGCGGCGTCGACGCAGGGCCGTGACAACTCATGACGACCGGGAGCAGCACCGCAGAAATCGGCCTGGCGGTGCGGGCGCGGGAAGGCTGGGCTGCGACGGCCGGAATCGGCGCCGTGGGGACGGCCGTGGTGCTGGGCGAAATTGCCGCGTCCCTGATCAGTCCCTCGGTGTCACCCATCACGGCCGTCGGGGGCGCCGTGATCGACGCCGTTCCGCCGGGCGTCAAGGACTGGGCAGTCGCGCTGTTCGGTACCGCGGACAAGGTGGCGCTCCTGGCCGGCATGGCCCTGGTCATCGCGGCACTGGCCGCCTTGGCCGGCGTCGTAGAAGGACGACGGCGGTTCGCCGGAGTGGCCGTCATCGCCTTGTTCGGCCTCGCCGGCGTGGCCGCGGTCCTCAGCCGCGCCGCCGCGACGACCTATGCCGTGGCCGTCCCGGTGGCGGTCGCAGTGGCGGCCATGCTGCTGCTGCGCTGGCTGCTCCGGCTGCTGGGAACGTGGGCGGCGGGCGCTGGTGCCGTCCCCGCCCCGGAAGCTGACGGTCCGGCGGAGGCACCTGCCCCCGCCCGGCGCCGCTTCCTGCAGGGCCTGGGCGGGACCGCCGTCGTGGGAACCCTCGGCGGCTTCCTCGCCGGCACCCTCCGGGGAGCGGCGGCAATCGTCATGGACGTCCGCGGCAAGCTGGTCCTGCCGGCAGCCGCGTCGCCAGCCCCGGCCATTCCCGCCGGAGCCTCGATTGAGCTCGCCGGACTAAGCCCGCTCGTCACCCCGAACAAGGATTTTTACCGGATCGACACTGCCCTGCGGGTTCCGCTCGTGGAACCGGACGAGTGGACCCTGAAAGTCACCGGGCTCGTGGACCGCGAAATCGAACTGGACTTCGCCACGCTCCTGGCCAAACCCATGATCGAACGGCACGTGACCATCGCATGCGTCTCAAACCAGGTGGGCGGCGACCTGATCGGCAACGCCCGGTGGCTCGGCTG
The DNA here is from genome assembly GCA_041567475.1 of Arthrobacter sp. Lineage (GTDB taxonomy): Bacteria > Actinomycetota > Actinomycetes > Actinomycetales > Micrococcaceae > Arthrobacter. The sequence continues at coordinate 1,974 of JBFGBS010000174.1, read as the reverse complement.
GCCAGTCCGGGAGATCCTCGCCCTGGCCGGGCCGCAGCCCGGGGCGGACATGGTCCTGTCCCACAGCACGGACGGCTGGACCGCGGGCACACCACTGGAGGCCCTGACGGATGACCGCGATGCGATGCTCGCGGTGGGAATGAACGGCGAGCCGCTGCCGCTGGAACACGGCTTCCCGGCCCGGCTGATCGTGCCGGGGCTGTACGGCTATGTCTCGGCGACGAAGTGGGTGACCGAGCTCAAGGTGACCCGCTTCGCGGACGATCAAGGCTACTGGACGCCGCGCGGCTGGAGTGAACGCGGGCCGATCAAGATTTCCTCCCGGATCGACGTGCCCCGTGACGGGGGCAGCGCGACCGCCGGGACAGTCGTTTTCGGCGGGGTCGCCTGGGCACAGCCCACGGGTGTCGGCGCCGTGGACCTGAGGGTCGACGGCGGTCCATGGCAGCCCGCCGACCTGGCCCCGGGGATCTCGAAAGACACCTGGTACCAGTGGAGGCTGGCGGTAGAGCTGAGCCCGGGACCGCACAAGGTCCAGGTCCGTGCCACCGGCCTCGACGGCGTCGCTCAGGTGGAGGACCGCGCGCCGGTTGCTCCCGACGGGGCTACGGGCTTCCACACGATTAGAGTGGACGTGAAGTCATAGCGCGACGAGCCGAAGGTCAGAACCGTATGCACCGCACCGCCAGCACAGACACCGTGGAAACCCGGAGCGGCGCCCCCACGGTGGCCGCACACCGCGCCGCGGTCCAAGCCCTCCTCGCCCCGCTGCGGCACGAGGGCCGGGTGGAACGGGTGCCGCTCCTCGCCGCGCAGGGCCGCGGCCTCGCTGCCGACATCACGGCGCCGCTGGATCTGCCGCCCTTCGCCAATTCCCAGATGGACGGCTTCGCTATCCGCAGCGCCGACGTCGCCGGCCCTCAGCCCGCCGGCGCCGAACCCGCCAGCACGGAACTGACCGTCGTCGCGCCTGTCCCCGCAGGCGCCGCCCCGGGCCCCCTCGTCCCCGGCACGGCGGCGCCGATCATGACCGGCGCCATGATTCCGCCGGGAGCCGACGCCGTCGTCCCGATCGAACGGGCGGTCCCGGATTCCTTCCCCGACCCGGGCGCGGCGGCCACGGTCCGCCTGCCGGCAACGGCCGCAGGCACTTTCGTCCGCGATGCCGGCAGCGATATCCGGGCCGGGGAACCGGCCCTCAGCGCCGGGACGCACCTGGGCCCGGGACAACTCGGACTCCTCGCAGCCCTGGGCCTGACGGAGGTTCCCGTGCACGCGCGGCTGCGGGTCCTGCTGGTCACCACCGGCGACGAAGTCGTCGAACCGGGCCAACCGCTGGACGCCGGCAAGATCTACGATTCCAACGGCCCCCTGCTCGAGGCCTCAATGCGCCAGGCCGGACTGCAGGTCACCCGCACCGGGATCTCCGCCGATCGGCCCGAACAGCTCGTGGCGCTGCTGCGCTTGCACTCACCGGACGTGGACTTCATCGTCACTACCGGCGGCGTCAGCCAGGGCGCCTACGAAGTGGTCCGCCAGGCCATGGCAGGCCACGACGTCACCTTCACGTCGGTGGCCATGCAGCCCGGCGGCCCGCAGGGGATCGGCACCTTCGACGGCGTGCCTGTGTTCGCGTTTCCCGGAAACCCGGTCAGCTGCCTCGTGTCCTTCGAGATGTTCCTTCGCCCGGTTCTCTCCGAGCTGTTCGGTTCACCCGCGCCGAGGCCTGTTGTGCGGGCACGGCTTACCGGCGCCCTGACGTCCCCCGAACATAAGCATCAGGTCCGGCGCGGCATGCTGTCCGCGGACGGGACCGTCCGGCTCGAGGGCGGCCCCGGCTCGCACCTTGTCCATGCGCTGGCACACTCCAACGCGTTCATCCACGTGCCCGAAGGAACCTCTGCGCTCGCCGACGGCGCGGAAGTGGAAGTATGGATACTGTGAACGCAGCAGAAACCCCCGGGACAGACCACG
>JBFGBS010000173.1:0-5321 GCA_041567475.1 Arthrobacter sp. | reverse complement strand
GGGTGCCGCACGACGGCCCGGTGGAAGGGCAGCACGGTGGGCAGGCCGCGGATCTGCATTTCGTCCAGGGCGGCGCGGGCCCGGCGCAGGGCCTGCGGCCGGTCCTCGCCATGCACGATCAGCTTGGCCATGAGCGAGTCGTATTCGCCCGGCACGGTGGAGCCGGAGCGCACGCCGGAGTCCACCCGGATCCCGGGGCCGGTGGGGGCTTCGAAGGCCTCCACGGTGCCGGGGCCGGGCAGGAAGCCGCGGGCAGGGTCCTCGGCGTTGAGCCGGAATTCGATCGCGTGGCCCCGCGGTTCGGGATCGGCGCTGAGCGTGAGCGCTCCCCCGGCCGCGATCCGGAACTGCTCGCGGACCAGGTCCACGCCGGTGGTCTCCTCCGTTACCGGATGCTCCACCTGCAGCCGGGTGTTGACCTCGAGGAAGGAGATGATGCCGTCCGTGCCCACGAGGTATTCCACCGTGCCGGCACCGTGATAGTTGGCCTCGCGGCAGATGGCCTTGGCCGATTCATGGATGAGGGTCCGCTGCGCTGTACTGAGAAACGGCGCCGGCGCCTCCTCGACGAGCTTCTGGTTGCGGCGCTGCAGGGAACAGTCCCGGGTTCCCAACACCACCACGTTGCCGTGGGTGTCCGCGAGGACCTGGGCCTCAACGTGCCGCGGCTGATCCAGGAAGCGCTCCACAAAGCATTCGTCGCGGCCGAACGCGGCGAGGGATTCCCGCACGGCCGAATCGAACGCGTCCTCGATGTCCTCCAGCCGGCGCGCGACCTTCAGGCCGCGCCCGCCGCCGCCGAACGCGGCCTTGATCGCCACGGGCAGCCCGAATTCCTGCGCGAAGGCCAGGACCTCACCGGCGTCCTTGACCGGTCCGTCGCTGCCGGGAACCAACGGCGCACCGGCCCGGACGGCGATTTCACGGGCGGTGACTTTGTTGCCAAGGTCCCGGATGGACTGCGGTGAGGGTCCGATCCAGGTCAGCCCGGCGTCCAGCACGGCCTGGGCGAAGTCGGCGTTCTCGGACAGGAAACCGTAGCCGGGGTGGACGGCGTCAGCGCCGGCCCGGCGCGCGACGTCGATCAGTTTGGCGATGTCCAGGTACGTCTCGGCCCCGGTGGAGCCGCCGAGGGCGTGCGCCTCGTCCGCGAACCGCACGTGCAGGGCGTCGGCGTCGGGGTCCGAATAGACGGCCACGGACTGCAGTCCCGCGTCGGAGCAGGCGCGGGCAATGCGCACGGCGATTTCGCCGCGGTTGGCGATCAGTACTTTTTTCATGGCGTGGTTCCTTCGGAAGCTGTGCCGCTGGCGGCGGGTTCAAGACGTGCGGAGGGGTTCTGCGTGGCAGCCGGCACCGGCTGCAGCGTCTCGGCGTCGACGATGTGGAAGCGCACCCGGTGCCCGGGCGGCAGTTGTGCCGCCACCGGCAGGTCTTCGGGCACGACGACGGCGATCACCGGATAGCCGCCGGTCACCGGGTGGTCGTTCAGGAACAGGACGGGGTGTCCGCTCGGCGGGACCTGCAGGGCTCCCGCGACGGCCCCTTCGCTGGGGAGTTCGCCGGGCCGGCCGCGTTCGAGGGCCGCGCCCGGGCCGTTTTCCGCCCCGGCCGGCGCCAGCCGGACGCCGATCCGGTTCGACTGTGCCGTCACGAGCCAGTCCTGGCCGGTCAGGGACTGCAGCGCGTCGGCGCTGAACCAGTCATCCCGGGGGCCCAGGGTCACCCGGAGTGCGGCGGCGCCGGGACTTGGCCGCAGCGTAGACCCTTCCGGGGCGCCCACGGGCCGGGAGCCGGCGACGGCGCCCACCGGCAGGACGGTTCCGGCGGCCAGCGGCGCGGGGCCGATCCCGGACATCGAATCGCTCGAGCGGCTGCCGAGCACCGGGGCGACGTCGAGGCCGCCGCGGACGCCGAGGTAGCTGCGGACCCCCGCGGCCGGCGTGCCCAGGCTCAGCGACTCGCCGTCGAGCAACGCAAACGGGGTGCCCATGGCCGGCCGGTGCCGGAGGTTGCCGGCGGCGTCGCGGATCTCGAGCGTGACGGCGGCACCGGTAACGGCGGTCACCTGGTCCCCGTGGGCCCGGACGGCGAGGCCGCCGAGGAGGTTTTCGACAACCGCGGCGCCGGGTTCGTTGCCGACCAGGCGGTTGGCCTGCCGGGCCGATGGCTGGTCCGCGGCTCCGGCGGCGGACACCCCCAGGTCGCCGAGACCGGGGCGGCCAAGGTCCTGGACGAGGGCCTGCAGCCCGGCGGCGGTGACCTCTAGGGCGGACTCCACCCCGGCATGGGGGCCGGAGGCCGCACCGGCGCGGTGAGCTGAAGCCGGGACCGCTGCGGGGGCCACGTTGATGGCCTCGCGGACGCCGCGGTAGCGGACGGTATCGCCGGGGCGGATGAGGGCGGGTGGTTCGCGGTCCAGGTCCCACAGCACGGCTGCGGTCCGGCCGATCAGTTGCCAGCCGCCGGGCGATTGCCGCGGATACACGGCGGAAAAAGCACCGCCGAGCGCGACTGCCCCGGCCGGGACGGCGGTCCGCGGCGACGTCCGGCGGGGAACCTCCAGGCGGTTGTCCTCCCCCACGAGGTAGGTGAAGCCCGGCGCGAATCCGCCGAAGGCTGCTGTCCAGATCTGACCGGTATGCGCCGCCACCACCCCGTCGGAGCCAAGGCCGGTGAGCCGTCCCACCTCGGCGAGGTCTTCGCCGTCATAGACGACCTCGACGGTGACTTCCCGCCCGCCGGTGCGGTGCAGTCCGTCGAGCTGCAGGTGTGCCACGGCGGAGTGGGCGGCCACGGCCTGTGCCCTGCTGGTGAACTTCACGAGCACGGTGGCGGCGGCGGCGACGGCGTCGAGTTGTCCGGGGAAGGGTTCGGCGACCAGCCGCTGATGCAGGGCGAGGACGGAAGCCAAATCGGGCAGTTCGGCGAGCCAGGCCCGCGGTCCGGCCCAGCGGATGGCGGTGATGCTCATGCAAAGCTCCGGACGGTGACCCCGGCCGCTTCGAGGCCGGCGCGCACGGCGGCCGCCATGGCCACGGCGCCCGGGGTGTCCCCGTGCACGCAGATGGAGTCCGCCCGGACAGTCAGGACGGAGCCGTCCCTGGCCACGATCTTCCCCTCGCTGGCCAACCGGACCATGTTTTCCGTGATGAGAGCGGTGTCGTGCAGGACGGCCCCGTCTTCGCGGCGGGATACCAGCGTGCCATCCGGGTTGTAGGCGCGGTCGGCGAAAGCCTCGGACAGCACCCGCAGGCCCCGCGCTTCGGCCTTCTGCGCGGCGACCGCGCCGGGCAGGAGCAGCAGCGGCAGTCCCGGGCTGAAGGCGTGCACGGCATCGACGACGGCCTGCGCGTGGACATCGTGGTGGACAATCGCGTTGTAGAGCGCGCCGTGGGGCTTGACGTACTTGATCTCGGAGCCGGCGGCGCGGGCCAGGGCCTGGAGGGCGCCGAGCTGGTACAGGACGTCATCGGCCAGTTCCGTGGCGGAGCAATCCATGAAGCGGCGGCCGAAGCCGGCCAGGTCCCGGTAGCCGACGTGCGCGCCGATGGTGACCCCTGCCGCCACCGCGTCGCGGCAGGTCTGGGCGATGGTGCTCGGGTCCCCGGCGTGGAAGCCGCAGGCGACGTTGGCGCTGGAGACGTGGCGGAAGACGGCCGCGTCGTCACCCATGGTCCAGCTGCCGAAGGACTCCCCGACGTCGCTGTTCAGATCGATGATGGGCATGTGATCTCCGCCTCAGTTCTCATGTTCCCATCATGCCGCAAACCCGAAGATTGTTCAACAATATTGAACGGGGCGTTACCGGGTTGCCATTGACGCGGCGCGCAGCATGGATTGGAATGGAAGGAGAGGAACCGCGCCGGCCAGGCAGGTTCCCGGCTGCCGGGTACCCGGAGGTGAATCCCGATGCCGTTCCTGTTTGAAGCCGGTCCGCAGGTCATCTGGCCGCTGCTGGGCCTCGCGGCGCTGGTGGTTTGCGCGGTGGCCGCGACGGTATTCCTGGCCCACAAGCATCGCAACGCCGATGGCGGACTGCCGGATGCCTTGTTTTGGGACGGGTTCGCCGGGCTGGCCGTGGTGGCGCCGGCGGTGATCGTGGCCTCGCTGGTATCGCCGTGGGCGGGACTGCTGCTGGGCATCATCGCGGCGGTGACTGCCGTGGCCGCGCACCGCTGGACCGTGCGGCTGCTCACCCGGCAGGAAGCCCGACGGCGGTCTGCCGCGGCCGCCGCCCACCACGCGGCGCTGGCGGAACGGCACCGGAACGCCGTCGAGCGCTGGCAGCGCTACGAGCTCGATCCCGCCTACTGCATCGACTATCCCGCGATGAGCGATCCCCGCCAGCCCGCAACGGCCGCGCTACTGAAAGCGATGAGGAGCGCGGATCACCTCGCAGCCAACCCCGACGCCGGATATGGTCCTGCGGTCGCCAGGCTGGAGGATGCCTTGGCCCGCGCCGAACGCGATGCCGGCGTCCGGGCGGACGGCACGGACGCCCCCGGGGCCCTGCCCGCGCCGAACCCGGCACGCCCCTGAGAGTTGCCGGGCCGGCCGCCGGGCGGAACCGGTCTAGAGTTCGACGGTATCGGAGGTTCCGACGCTCATCCGGCTTCCGGTCGCCTTGGATTTGACCCACTGCAATACGGTGGCGGCGGTGCCGCCGGGGCTGGTCCAGTATTCGGCCGAGTCGGAGTCCACGCGGAGCAGCACAACGCCGGGGGTGTCCGGGCCGTCCGGGAACCAGGCCTCCACAACCTGGTTCCACATGGCGTGGATCTTCTCCCGGTCCGTTACGACCTCCGCAGTGCCGGCGACCGAGACCCACTCCGTGCCCTTGCCGAAGGAGGCGTTGACCGCCGGGTTGGCCTTCACATGGGCCACCTGGGAGGTGTCGTCGGCGGTGAAGAACCACAGGTCGCCGTCGTCCTCCACGTCCTGGACCGCCAGCGGCCGGCTGACCAGGGCGCCCTTTTCGTTGATGGTGGTGAACATTCCGATGTGCGAATCGTTGATGATGTCCGTTACTTTGCTGATGCTCTGACTATCCGACATATGCCACCTCATTCTTGGTCCGGCGGGGAAGATCCCCGTCCGCCAGCCTATTCATAAGCGTACTTACGTTCAATGCCGGGCGGCCTGGCAGCCCGCAGCCGCCCGCCGGCCTACAGGCCGCGGCCGATGACCTCGCCCTTGAAGAACTCCGGCCGGAGCCGCGCCATGACCAGCATCAGGACGACGCCGAGCAGGATCACTCCGATGCCCAGGATGAACACCAGGCCGATGCCGCCGACGGACGAGCCCGAGCCGTAGGCGGG
>JBFGBS010000172.1:0-5326 GCA_041567475.1 Arthrobacter sp. | reverse complement strand
GTCCGCCTCGGTGAGCCGGTAGGTAGGGCCGGTGGCACCCAGAATGGGGACTTCGTTGCGCAGCCACTGGTGCGTGAGTTTCGCGTCCGCAGGATCCCAGGCGCCGTCAACGACGGTCAGGGTGCGGCCCACCTGCAGGCCTCCGCCGATGCCGGGCCGCGGGCCGGCGACAGCGCTGTTGACCAGCATGGCGTAGGCCGATCCGTTTTCGGCCGTGCAGATCTTGACGGAGTCGACCACCGGGCCGCAGGGATCAATCGTCAACGCGGCGTGGGCCGGCACGGTAAGGCCGGCCAGCGACAGGGCGGTGAGTGCCCCGGCGGCGCCGAGACGAACGGTCTTCTTGTTCAATTGTTCCCCCAAGTCTTTGAACCGGTCCCCCGGCTATCTAGACAATAGTGGCCCCCGGGTGCGACCTGCCGCGAAGTTTACGCTGGCCAGAGGCCCCGAGGCCGACGACGTGTCCTAAATCAATCCTGCTCGGCTCCCCTCGGAGAGGGGTTCCGGACGTGTGAGACCCTGATCGAGCGGGAATGACGGCAGCGACTCCAGTATTCCCTTACAAGCTCGGCGCCAAATCGTCTCCGTGCCGACTGGCCTGAGTCTAGGGGGCGGCGTATGAATAAATCAATATTCTGTAGAAACCCTTGTGCAAACCCTGTGAGCGGCGATTTCCGGGTTGTGGCACCTCACGCGGCGTCCGGCTCGATTTTTTGCCAGGCCGACTCCGGTCGGGCGGCCCAGCCGCAAAGCGTGCCACGGACGGCCAGCTCCGCCAGCAGTTCAGCGAGCCGGTACCCCGGGCATTCCTGGCCGGCCTGCCGGTACAGCGCATCGGCAATGGATCCCCGGCCGCGGCACCATTGGATCCAGCCGCGGCCGGTCAGGTTCGCTGCCCGCGCCTCAGGTCCGCTGTCGGTGACCAGTTCGGCCAGGACCTGGTCGAGCTTCGTCATGCGTGTCCAGTCCGGTATCGCCGGCGCCAACCCCAGCAGCACCTCTCCGTAACCTGGTGTGTGGCAGGTGTCTGCGGCGCCGCTGCTGCCCGGGACCTCCGCGAAGCCGGACAGCGGCGGCCACGGCAAGTCGGCCCCTGGCGTGTTGTTTCGCCGGGCGGGACGGTCAAAGCTGCCAAAGCCGGCCGCCCCGCGTTCCGCCGCTTCCCGGCCGGCGGCGGCCATAACCAGAACGGCGTCCCGCCAGACCTGCACGCACAAGCTGGCCCGCAGGTAGCCGGCGAGCGCCGGAGGCAGTTCCTGGCCCGAGGCCGCGGACAGAACCCGCGTCCAGACGTCCATAACCCGGCCGAACTGCGCCTGGTTGCGCTGGAGTCCTTGGAATTGCCGCGCCCAGTCCCGTTCCGCCTCCAGCGCCACCGGATCTGCCGGCGGAAGCAGCAGCCCGGTAGCGCCGGGGGCCGGGCCGACTGCGCTACCCCGGAAAACCATCTCAACGCTGAGGCAGCTGTTCCGGATTTCCGCAACGGGACGTCCATGCGGATCGCAGCACGCCGGGTCACTGCAGTAGGCGCTGCGCCAAACCCTGGCTCCGATGATCCACGCGTCCCGCACCGGCAGGCCGGCCCCGGCCAGCACTGTTTCCAGCGCCGCCAGCAGCCCGTTCCGTAAGTCACCGGCCACTTCGGAATCCTCCCGGACGCGTGAGCCGCCGTCGGCATCCGCGCCACCACCGCTGTCCGCGCCACCACTGGTACCCGCCTCACCGCCGCCGCTGTGCTCGTCATCATCACCGCCCCGGCTGCTGCCGGCGGTGAAGAAGGCCAGCAGCACGCCGTCGGCCTGCTTGTCGGCAGCCAGGTAGGAGGCTACTGTCCGGGCGTACTCCGCGGCGCCGCGGCCGGGAGCAGCGCCCGTGACAGGGTCTGCGCCCGTGCCGTTGCCGGGCAGGTCCACCCGTAGCGTGGCGCCCAGGCGTTTGCCCTGTACGGTCATGGCCACGAGGCTGTTCACGGGCCAGTAGCCGAGTGAATGCGGGATGTAGCCAAGTACGTCTTCAGGCCCGGTGATTTTCAGGTGTTGTGGAGTCGTCATGATGCCACCTTGGCCCGGCGGTGGCACCTGCAGCGGCCGGGACCTGCGCTATGTGGACAACCGCCGGTCAGGGCGTTCGGCGGCGCGCCGCGTTGAGCCGGCGTTGCTCGGCGAGCGCTGCGAGCAGTGGAGGCACCACGACGCCCTGGGCGGCCATCTGCCGCCGGACCTTCCTCCGGGTGACGAGGATTGCCGCAGAGCCGCCGGCCAGCAGCAGGAATTGGACGCTCAGCGCGATCCGGAATGGTGCCAGATCGTACAGTTCCGCGGAGTAGCCGACGCCGTGCAGCACATCGAGGACCAGGCCGATCAAGTAGATGGCCACGAGCGAGGCGATGAAGCCGCCGACATTGACGATTCCGGTGGCTGTGCCCATCCGGTGGGCAGGGTTGAACGTCCGCGCAAAATCGAACCCGATCATGGAGCCGGGCCCGCCAATGGCCAGAACCACGATCAGCGCGGCGAGCAGCCAGAGCGGGGACCGGCCCGGCATCAGCAGCACGGCGGCCCACGCCGCCGCGGTAATGGCGGAGATCAGTAACACCATGGTGGAACGTCGGAGCGGATGTCGCGCCACGAAACGTCCCATGAGTGGGCCGGCAGCGATGGCTGATGCCACATAGAGCGCCATAAGAACCGAGACAGTCGCCGTGTCCAGGCCCTGCGCGGAGATCAGGAAGGGGTAGCCCCAGGTCATCGCGAAGACCGTACCGCTGAACTGGACCGTGAAGTGGCTCCACAAACCCAGCCTCGTACCCGGCTGACGCCAGGCATGCCCGAGTGAAATCCCCGTGGCACGGAAGCCTGCCGCCGGTTCAGGGGCCGGGTGGCCCGGCGGGAGGTCCTGCAGCAGGACGAGCACCAGGACGATGACCAGGGCGGACATGCCGGCCAGCGTGAGGAAAGCTGTGGTCCAACCGGAAGCGTGCAGGATCATCGCGAAGGGCACCACACTGAACAGCTGTCCCAGTTGGCCGGACATGCCGGTCAACTGGGTGAGCAGCGGAACCCGCGCCGGCGCGAACCAGAGCGGAAGCAGCCGGATAACGGAGATGAAGGTCATGGCATCGCCGGCACCAACAAGGACCCGGCCCAGTACGCCGCCTGGAATGTTCTCGGCGAAAGCCAGTTGGAGTTGGCCGAGCCCCATCAGCAAGGCGCCGCCAACCAGCATCACACGGGAGCCCAGCCGGTCCACGAGCACCCCGACGGGGATCTGGAGCGTTGCGTACACGAGCAGCTGAAGCACCGTAAAGACGGAGATCTCAGCCGCGCTGGCGTGAAACCGCTCGGTGGCTTCCAGGCCTGCGACGCCGAAAGAGGTGCGCTGGCTGACCGCCACGAGGTACGCAAGAATCCCGATGATCCATATCTGCCAGGCGCGGGGTGCGGTCACTCCCCCATTATGCCCGGCCAGAAACTAAATACTATTTATTTATTCGCCCGGTTCTTTGCGCGCCAGATACGCCTCCACTGCGGCGCCGAGGACGTCGGCGTTGGGCAGTTCGTCGTTCTCATCCGCGAGCAGGGAACGCCGCACGGTTCCCTCGGCCTTCTCGTCGTATCGGACTTCGAGCCGGGATACGACCTCCTGGACCTCTTCCGATCCTTCGACTTGTTCGGCGATCTGGCGGCCGACTTCCCGCCCGGCTTCCCGCAGCCGATCGGTCGGCAACATCAGGGAGGTTGCGGCGCCCAGATACTCCAGGCCCGCGACGGCGGCCGTCGGGTACTCCGCCTCGGCAAGGTAGTGCGGGACGTGCATCACGTAGCCGGCGACATCCCGGCCTGCATCCGTCAGCCGCAACTCGAGGATGTGTCCCACCGCGGCGGGCACCTCAACGGTGGGCTTCCAGACCGATATTCCTTCAATCAGGTCCGGCCTGTTGCCGTGGACGGTCACGCCCACCGGACGGGTATGGGGCACCGGCATCGGGATGGAATGGATCCAGGTGGTGAGGTTCACGTCCAGTTCGTCGACAAGGCCCACGACGGCGCGGGCGAAGCGTTCCCACTGCAGGTCAGGCTCAAACCCGGCGAGCAGCAGGAAGGGGCTTCCCAGCCCGTCAACGAGCCGGTACAAGGCAAGCCTGGGTGCCTGGTAATCCTGCAGGTGGTCTTCAACGAAGCTGATCTGCGGGCGCCGGGTTCGGTAGTCGATGAGCTGGTCTGCATCGAACTCGACCACGAGTTCGGCGTCGAGGGTGTCCAGCAGTTCGGCGGTGATCTGCCGGACCACCTGGCCGGCGTCGGCGAATCCGGTAAAGCCCATGACCAGGTTCAGCCCGCGCAGGCTCTCGTCCTCGAACAGCTCATCGTCACGCCAGTACAGCGATTTCGGGTCCAGCAGGGAGCCGGAAGTCCGGTCAGTCACGGCTTGTTCCTTTCGCGGTAGCAGCGGTGGCGGGCAGGGTCCGCGGTGGCGGATCCGGCGCAGCGGTGGTTCCGCCGCAGCGGCCCGCCTGTTATCCATTGTCCGGGACACGCCGCTATGAGTAACAACGCACAGGCTCCCGGGCTAATTCCTGCCCGCAATGTGCGCCAACTCTCATTCATTTGATCCACGGGGTCGGCAACAGACTACGATCGAACCGGCCCTAATGACGGCCGAAGACACCGGGTGGCGCCTGAACAGGCTGCCGGCCCGGGAACCCATGGCAGGGCGCCGAACATGCGGTTCCTGCTGATATCAGAGAGAAGTGAGGACTGTCCTCGTGGTCAGGAATACTGAAGTGAAACTTAGTGCAATCGCAGGGAGCCTCCTGAAGTCCCCCTGCGACGCCCTCGTAGTAGGCGTCGGGCAGGGATCTGACGGTCCCGTCCTCTTGGAGAACCCGCTGTCGGCCAAGGCCGCGGAAGCCCTCACGGAGACACTGAGCGTTCTTGGCGTGACCGGAGCCGCCGACCAGGTGCACCGTGTACCCGGACTGCCGGAAACCGGAGCCGCTGTCCTGGTGTTGGCCGGGGTGGGAAAGCTGTCCGGTTCGCAGCCGCTGGCTGAAGAGGCGCTCCGCCGGGCCGCCGGTTCGGCCGTCCGCCAGTTGGCCGGCCTCAGCACCGTGACGCTTGCCCTCCCGACGGCGTCACTGGCCGACGTCGCCGCCGTCGCCGAAGGCGCGGCAATGGGCGCCTATTCCTTCACCGAACACCGCTCCTCCAAAGAGGGCCTCAAAGCCCCCGTGAAGAGCGTCATGATCAGCACCGCGTTCGCCAAGGACAAGGACCTGCAGCCGGCGCTCGATCGCGCCGCCCTGATCGGCAAGGCCGTCAACGCC
>JBFGBS010000171.1:0-5338 GCA_041567475.1 Arthrobacter sp. | reverse complement strand
ATGCCGGATGTTGCCACGGTTCCCGTCAGGACGGACCAGAGAAGGCGGACGCGCGCAAAGGCTTCGTCGGCAGTGATCATCCTCAGGTCAAGGACCCCGTCGTTGAGCACGGGCCGCAGCAGCGGCGCGTGGTCGCGGGGGTAGTACCGGCCGCGGCCGATATACAGGATCCAGAGCCGGCGCCGCACGCCGTTGACAATAAGGGTGGTGGGTCGGCCCGCCGCGAAGGTCCGCAACATGGCCAACACCCCGGCCAGCGGCTTGCCCAGGGCGGACTGGAGGTGCTCACGTCGGCGGACCAGGTCCGGATAGAGGCCGATGCTGGCCGTGTTGAGCATGGTCAGCTGAAGCCGTTCCGGATTATCGGGAAGCCCCCGTTCCACGCTCATCTGACCGATGTCCGCCAGCGCGGCCCGGCCCTGCGCGGCGGCCTCGGCGGCGGCCTCGATGGTGGAGGTCCCGGCGTCGCGGGCAAAGTGATTGAGGGTACCGCCGGGCAGCACAAGCAGCGGGATGCCGTGTTCGACGGCGATCGCGGCTGCGGTGCCCACGGTCCCGTCGCCGCCCCAGACGCCCAGTGCAATGATGCCGGGGCGGGCTGCGACCCCGGCTATTCCCGCGGCGACATCCTCGTGCTGGCTGATGTCTTTTATATACGCCTTCGGGAATGCTTTTTGCAGGATCGCTGCCGTCTCCTCGCAGTACGAACCGCCGAGGGCGTTCACGGCTATGCCCAGCCCTCGCCCCGCCGGGAGTTCCACGGCCTTTACTGTTGCGCGGCGGGTTTCCGGGATGGGCGGCCGGACGGGCCACCAGGTCCGGGTGACCAGGGCCGCTCCGGCGCCGAGCGCGGAGCCGAAGAACACATCCGACGGCCAGTGCGCGCCGGTGTGGACGCGCGAGTACGCCACTCCTGCGGCAACGGGGGCCAGCAGTGCCCCCAGCGCCGGACGCACCAGGCCGACGCCGAGGGCGAAAGCCACGGCAGACGCGGAATGGCCTGAGGGCATCGAGGAACTCAAGGGTTGCGGGTGGACGAACCGGAAGACCGGCAGGTGTTCGGGAAGGGGCCGGGTGCGGGGAAGGAGCCTCTTGAAGATCAGGTTGGTGACGGCGGAGGCCACACCTTGCGCGAGGATCCCGTGCAGGGCAGACCGGCGGGTTTTTCCAGGTACCAGTGCCAGCGCGCCGGCGATGCCGAACCACAGCACGCCCTTGTTGGCGGCCGCCGACAGCCGCCGGAAGACATCATCGTGCCGCCCGCCGGGCAGGTCCGAGACCGCCCGCACCAGTGTCCGATCGAACTTCCCCAGCCGGCCCGGGGCCGTCCGCAACCACATTCGCATCTGCTTACCCTACGGCCCGCTGCGCCTCAACTTCCCCCGCGACCGCGCCTACTTCGCGGACAGGGGTTTCGCGGCGCCGGCCAGTACCAGCGCGCCGAGGATCGGAATGCCGATGGCAAGCAGGGCCTGCCGGATGCCGGTCACGTCGCCGAGGTAGCCCAACAGCGGCGGACCGGCCAGGAACGCGACGTACCCCAGGGTGGAGACAACGGCCACGCGGGACGCTGCCCGCCGGGGATCGTCCGCCGCGGCTGACATGCCCACCGGAAACGCCAGCGCAGCCCCGGCGCCCCAGAGCATGGCTCCGGCCGTGGCCATCCAGAGGTTCCCTGCGAGAACGAAGAGTCCCAGCCCGGCCGCCGCCGCGGCCATGCTGGCGCGCAGGACCGCGGTGCGGCCATAGGCGTCAATGGCGCGGCCGCCGAAGAACCGCATGGCGGTCATCGCGAGCACAAAAGCCGCAAACAGCAACGCGCCGGTGGACTGCGAGGCTTCGAGACCATCCACGGCCGCCTTGGCGATCCAGTCGTTCCCGGCGCCTTCGGTCAGGGTGGCGCCAAGCACCACGACGCCGATCAGCAGCGTGCGGCGGTCGCGCCAGGCGGATCCGGCCCCGGCCCGGGTCGGATCAGCCACGGCCGCGGTGTGATCGGGGATGTGCGGCAGGAAGAACCGAGGGGCCACAGAGGTCAGGACCGCCAACGCCACCGCGATGACGAGCAGGTGCTCGGGCAATCCCACACCGAGGCCCGAGAGTCCGGCGCCGCCGAGGGCGCCCAGGAAGGCGCCCCCGCTGAACGCCGCATGGAACTGCGGCATGATGGTGCGCCCCAGCCGGTGTTCGACGTCGGCGCCTTCCACGTTCTGGGCGACATCCCACAATCCGATGCCGATCCCGAAGAAAAACAGGGCGACGGCCGTAGCAGGAATGGAGGCCGCGAGCAGCGCTATTGCGACGCCTGCCCCGGCCAGTGCGGCCGCCAGACCCGCTGCCCGTACCGTGTTGGCAGTGCCGATCCGGCCAACGACGAATCCGGCCGTCGGTAGGGCGATCAGCGAGCCGGCCGCCAGGCACAGCAGCAGGGTCCCCATCTGCCCGGACGTTATCTGCAGGGTCTCCGTGACGGCCGGGATGCGTGCAGCCCAGCTGGCGAAGACGAAGCCGTTGACCCCGAAAATGAGGAACGTCGCCGCGGTCGCAGCCTTCAACTGGGAGTGGCGTGAGGCCTCGGTGACCGGGCCGGTGGAAGTCATTCTCTCACTGTAGCGATGCCCGGGAGCCCAGGCCGCATGACCGGCCACCGCTACCGCAACGCGGGGTCAGATCTCGCCCATAATCCTCAGTGGGATGGGCGTTATCTGACCCCGCGTTGCTGTTCGCTAGCGGGCGCGCTCGACCCGTTTTTCGTCCCAGACCGGTTCGGCGGACTCGTAGACCTTCCCGTCGGAGCCAAAGACCAGAAAGCGGTCGAAGGTCCGGGCAAACCAGCGGTCGTGCGTGACGGCGAGAACGGTCCCTTCGAAGTGGTCGATCGCCCGTTCCAGTGCTTCGGCGGAGTGCAGGTCCAGGTTGTCGGTGGGCTCATCAAGCAGCAGCAGCGTCGCCCCCGAGAGCTGGAGCAGCAGGATCTGGAAGCGGGCCTGCTGGCCGCCGGAGAGGGATTCGTATTTCTGCTCGGACTGCCCGGCTAGGCCGTAGCCGTCCAGTGCGCCGGCGGCCGCCTCGCGGCCCAGCCCGGACCGGTGCTCGTCGCCGCGGTGCAGGATTTCCAGCAGGGTCTTGCCGAGCAGATCGGGGCGGATATGGGTCTGGGCGAAGAAGCCGGGCCGGATCCGGGCCCCAAGCTTCACGGTGCCTTCGTGCGGCACTTCGGCGATGTCGACGTCGGACACCGGCAGGTGCTCGCGCTCGGGATCCGTGCCGCCGGTGGCGAGCAGGCGGAGGAAGTGGCTCTTGCCGGAGCCGTTGGAGCCGAGTACGCCGACCCGGTCACCGAACCAGACCTCGGTGGAGAACGGCTGCATGAGCCCGGTCAGTTCCAGCTTCTCGGCGACAATGGCGCGCTTGGCGGTGCGGCCGCCCTTGAGCCGCATCTGCACGTTCTGCTCGATCGGCAGGGCCTCGGGCGGTCCGGCCTCGAGGAATTTCGCCAGCCGGGTCTGGGCGGCGTGGTAGCGGTTGGCCATGTCGGAACGGAACGCCGCCTTGTTTTTGTACATGTTGACGAGTTCCTTGAGCTTCACGTGCTCCTCGTCCCAGCGCTTCCGCAGTTCCTCGAAGCGGGCGTTGCGGTCCGCGCGGGCCTCCACGTAGGAGCCGAAGCCCCCGCCGTGGATCCAGGCGCCGGCTCCGTTGATGCCCGGCTCGAGCGTCACAATGCGTCCCGCCGCGTTGTTCAGCAGCTCCCGGTCGTGGCTGATGAACAGGACCGTCTTTTTGGATTCGTTGAGTTTGGCCTCGAGCCAGCGCTTGCCCGGGACGTCGAGGTAGTTGTCCGGTTCGTCGAGGAGGAGCAGTTCGTCCGGGCCGGAGAAAAGCGCTTCCAGGACCAGCCGCTTCTGTTCGCCGCCGGAGAGGGTCGACGCCGGGCGGTGCTGCGCGCGGTCGAACGGCAGGCCGAGCGCGGCCATGCAGACTTCGTCCCAGACGGTTTCGACGTCGTATCCGCCGGCGTCGCCCCAGTCCACAATGGCCTGGGCGTAGTTCATCTGGGTGGGTTCGTCGTCGTGTTCCAGCATGGCAAGTTCGGCCTCGTCCACGGCGCGCGCCGCTGCGGCCAGTGCCGGCGGCGCGGCGGACACCAGGAGGTCACGGACGGTCGAATCGTCCCGGACCTGGCCGACGAACTGGCGCATGATGCCCATGTTGCCGGAGCGTCCGACCACGCCTTCGTCCGGGACGAGGTCGCCGGCGATGATACGGAACAGGGTTGTCTTTCCGGTTCCGTTCGGCCCGATCAGCGCCGTCTTGGTGCCGTCCGGGACCTTGAAAGTCACTCCGTTGAGGAGTTGGGTGCCGTCGGAGAGGAAGTAGTCGATGCCGGAAACGTCAATATGAGCCACGCTTCCATCCTCCCACGGCCCGGTCTGCGGGCCGCGGGAGGATCCGCTGTCAGCCGGCCGCGCTGAGGAACTCCGCCAACAGCGGGCCGGAGGTGGTGGCGCCGAATCCGCCGTCCTCCACGAACACGGCCACGGCCAGGTCCCCGTGCACGGCCACGATCCAGGCGTGCGTCTTGGGCGGATCCTCGCTGCCGAATTCCGCCGTACCGGTCTTGGCACCCACCGGCTCGCCGCCAATGGAAGCCAGGAACCCTGCGTGGCCTGACGTCACAACCGCACGCATCATGTCCGCCAGCGCGGCGGCTTCCGCTTCCGTCACGGGCGGCCCGGCAGCCGGCGACGTCGCATCTTCCGCGGGCGTCTGCGATGAAGCCGCGGTTGGCGTCGCGGAAGCACCCGCGGTCGGAGCATCGGCCCCGGCGTCAGGATTCAGGACGAGCTGGGGCGAAAGAATCGATCCCTTGGCGACGGAGCCCGCCATGACCGCGGCTGCCAGCGGGGATACCAGGACCTTGCCCTGGCCGATCATGGACGCGGCGTGTTCGGTGCCTTCGGCGGAGCCGGGGACGGAACCGAGGAAGGCCCCCGCCCCTAGCAGGGGAGCGTCAATCGCGAGGCCGAGGGCGGTCGCGGCCGACTCCAGCTGTGTCTGGCTCACAGTGGTCCGGGCATTGATGAACGCCGTGTTGCAGGAGTGGGCGAAGGCATCGCGCAGGGGGACGGAGCCCAGCGAGGACGCAGGGTAACCCTCCGCGTTCTTGAACGTCCGGCCATCCACGGTCACGGTCGCCGGGCAGTCGACCAACGAATCGGGAGTCATCCCGTTGCGGATCATGGCCAGGGAATCCACAATCTTGAAAATGGAACCGGGTGCGTACTGGCCCAGCATCGCGGTGTCGTACCCGTTGCTGCCGGGGCCCGATGCCGCT
>JBFGBS010000170.1:0-5361 GCA_041567475.1 Arthrobacter sp. | reverse complement strand
GGCCGCTGCTGAAGGCGGGGGTGTTGGTTTCGACGTCGTTCATGACTGTCCTGCCTATCGCTTCGTCCGCGCGGAGCGGCTTTCGAACTTCCGGGCCAGAAGGCTCAGCGGGATGGTGATCACGAGGTAGATGGCACCGGCGACCAGGAGCGGGGTGAGTCCTGCCCCGAGGCTGGAAATGCCGTCACGCCCGAACTTCGTGAGCTCGTACTGTGCCGCTGTCAGGCCGAGCACAAAGACCAGTGACGAGTCCTTCGTCAGCAGGATGACCTCGTTGGTCAGCGGCGGCAGGACGATCCGGAACGCCTGCGGAATCACGATGCTCACCATGGCCCGGGGAAGGGGCATGCCCAATGACCGGGCCGCCTCGAGCTGTCCCGGCGGGACGGCCTGCAGCCCCGCGCGGAGGGTTTCGGCGATGTAGGCCGATGCCACCATGCCGAGGGAGACCATCACCACGACGTGGACATCCCACAGCACACCGAAGGCCAACGGCACACCGTAGCCGAAGGCGATGAAGACCAGCAGCGCCGGAACGCCGCGGAAGAACTCGATGTAGCCGGTTGCCAGCCAGCGGTAGACCGGGAAGGTCGAGAGCTTCATCAGGGCCAGCAGCAGGCCGCCGGAGAGTCCGACGACGAATGCCAGGGCGGTGTAGATGAGGGTGTTCTTCAGCCCCACCAGGATGATGTCCGGGAAGATCGGGGCGAGCTTGCCGAAGTTGAAGACGCTGGTGCCTACCGTCTCCCAGTCCGTGGCCAGGACGACGGCCACGATGACTGCCACGAAGATTCCGGCTTGAACATAGAGGCTGACTTTGGCTCGTTGCCGTGCGGTCATTGCCATGGATTACTCACATTCATTTCGCGCGGAGAAGGCCCCGTTGTGGGCTGCTGTGCAGACCGCAACGGGGCCTCGTCCGGGGTTGGTCTCAGTCCAGGGCCGGCTACTTGGCGGTTTCGCCGAACCAGTTGGCTTCAAACTTCGCCAGCGAGCCGTCATCGGTCAG
Source organism: Arthrobacter sp. (assembly GCA_041567475.1). Classification (GTDB taxonomy): domain Bacteria; phylum Actinomycetota; class Actinomycetes; order Actinomycetales; family Micrococcaceae; genus Arthrobacter. The sequence continues at coordinate 4,352 of JBFGBS010000170.1, read as the reverse complement.
GCGCTTGAGGGTGGCGTTGACCTGCTCCAGCACTTCGGTGTTGCCCTTCTTGACGGCGATTCCGAGCTTTTCGCCGGTCGCGAAGTCAGCCACGCGCTTGAGGTTGGCGTCGTCCTTGATGGCGTAGGCCAGAACTGACTGGTTACCCAGTGCAGCGTCGATGGTGCCGGCCTTGAGCGCCTGCACCAGGAGGCCCGTGTCCTCGAACTGCTGCGGGTTCAACACCTGGGCGTTGGCGTACTCCGCGCCGGTGGTGGCCTGCTGCACGCCCACCTTCTTGCCCCTGGCGTCGCCGATGTTCTTGATCCCGGAGGCGTCGCTGGCCACCAGGGTCAGGTCGTCGTCAAGGTACGGGGAGGAGAAGTCCATGGCCGTCTTGCGGGTGTCCGTGATGGAAATCGAGGAGATGGAGACGTCGCACTGGGTGAGGGCGACGCCGGTCTCGATGGCTTCGAAGGAGCTGTCCACCACGTTCAGTTCCGCGTTGAAGTCCTTGGCGAGTTCCGCGGCGATATCCATGTCGAAGCCGACGATCTCGCCGTCTTTCTGGAATTCGAAAGGTTCGTAGGGAATGTCCGAGCAGACCGTGAGCTTGCCGGCGTTGATGAGCTGCACGCCGCCCGCGGTTGGTGCGGGCGTGTCGCCGCCGCTGCACGCCGTCAGGGTCAGGGCCCCTGCGGCGAGGAGGACGGCGGCCTTGGCGGCCAGCTTTGCCGGTGCGGTTGACTTGCGCTGCATGATATTTACCTTTTGTTGCAGGGGCATACTGACTAAACCGGCTTATAGTGTACCGCCGGCGGAGAGATGTACATCACAGGAAACTTAGTTTCACTATTGGATAACTAATGCGGGGTGAAGCGCAACCCTCACCCCACGGCAAGGGTCTCGTATTCCGGACTCTAGCTGCTGATGTCCAAGGCTTCCAGCATCGGACGGAACTTCGCCCACGTCTCGGCGAGCTCGGCCTCGGGTGCCGAGCCCTCCACGACGCCGCAGCCCGCATACAGCCGCACGGTGTCCGGGGCCTCGATGACGGCGCCGCGCAGGGCGATGCCCCATTCGCCGTTCCCCGCGGCATCGAGCCAGCCCACGGGCCCGGCATAGGGCCCGCGGTCCAGATGCTCCAGTTTGCGGATGAGGGCCCCGGCCACGGTGGTGGGGGTGCCGCAGACGGCGGCGGTGGGGTGCAGTGCGTTGATCAGGGCCAGGCAGGTCGGGACATGGCCCTCCACCTCCGCCAGCTCCGCCTTCACGTCCGAGGCGAGGTGCCAGACGTTGGGAAGTTCCAGGATGAACGGTTCGCTGTGCGCGGTCATGGCCTCCGAGAACGGCGCCAGTTGGGTGGTGAGGGACTGGATGGCGATGTCGTGCTCATGCCGCTGCTTCTCGGAGCCGGCCAGCACGCGCTCGGCGAAGTCCATCCCCGGACCGGCCATCCCGTCCGCGTCGCGGCGGTCCAGCGTGCCGGCGAGGACCCTGGCCTGGGCCGTGCGGCCCTCCACCTGGATGAGCATCTCGGGTGTGGAGCCGACGAGTCCGTCCACCCCGTACGTCCAGCATTCCCGGTAACGGATGGCGAGCTGGCGCAGGATCTCCGCGGCGTTGACGCCGTCCGGCACGGTGGCGACGATGTCGCGGGCCAGCACCAGCTTCTCCAGCGCTCCCGTGCGGATTTCCGCAACCCCGGCCGTCACCGCCGCCATCCAGTCCGCCTCATCCAGCGCGCCGGTGCTCAGCGACGCCTTGCGTCCGGCAGGCGCGCCGGGTCCGACGTCGGGTCCCGACGGTCCGGCACGTCGCTCACCGGCGGTTCCGGCGTCGGCCGTGTCCAGCCAGCGCTGCAGGGCGGCGAGGGCGCCGGCCTCGGTGAGCTCGCCGTCGTCGAACGTCATGTGGGTGAGCCAGGCCCTGCCGTCGAGGAGGCCGACCACAATTTCGGGCACGATCAGCCGGGACGCGTAGGCGGACACTTTGGAGAACGCGAATGAGCCGAACGCCACCGGACCGGTGCCGGGGCATTCCACGGCGTCCTCGATCTCGGCCTCCAGTACGAGGTGCCGCCACCAGATGTCCGCCTCAAGGAAACGCTCGGGGCCTGAGCCGGTAAACCGGGCGATTTCACCGAAGCCCACAAGCCCCGCTTCGCGGCGTGTCCAGCACAGCACATCGTCCCGCACCAGAAACGACGGCAGCCCCCCGCGGAATGATTCTGCATCGAGGGGGACTGTCAAGGTACGGAACGCGCTCGTCATGATGGGATAACACTACTCCCGCCCGTGCCGGAGCCCTGTCCGGAGGCCCTGTTCAGGGCGTGGTTCGTGGGTGCACCGATCATTTGAGACAATGTCAGGGTGAACCGAGCATCCTTGGATAAGCGTCCCGACGAAGTTGCCACCATGTTTGATGACGTGGCCCCGAAATACGATGTCGTGAATGACGTCCTGTCCATGGGACAGACGCGTCGCTGGCGCAAGATCGTGGTCGAGGCCATGGACGTGCGGGCCGGCCAGCGCGTGCTCGATCTCGCCGCCGGCACGGGCACCTCCAGCGAGCCATATGCCGATGCCGGCATAGACGTCGTCGCGTGTGATTTCTCGCTGGGCATGCTCAAAGTCGGGAAGCGGCGCCGCCCGGACATCGACTTCATCGCCGGTGACGCGACCCGCCTGCCCTTCGCGGATAACTCCTTTGACGCCAGCACGATCTCCTTCGGGCTGCGCAACGTCCACGAGCCCAAGAAGGCCCTCGCCGAGATGCTCCGGGTCACCAAACCCGGCGGGCGGCTCGTGATCGCCGAGTTCTCCCAGCCCGTGGTGCCCATGTGGCGCACCATGTATACCGAATACCTCATGCGTGCGCTGCCGGCCATCGCCGTCAAGGTCTCGTCCAACCCGGACGCCTACGTCTACCTCGCCGAATCCATCCGGGCCTGGCCGGACCAGGACCACCTGGCCGCCTGGCTTGCGGATTCGGGCTGGGAATCGGTGACCTACCGGAACCTCAGCGGCGGCATCGTGGCCATCCACCGCGCCCAGAAGCCCGCGGCGCCCACCTCCGCCGCCGACGCCCTGGCCGCCCATACCGGGCCGGTGGCGAAGCTGCGCCGCAACATCGTCCGGCCCGGACGTTAGCCGATACCCGTCGTGAACGTACTGATTGTCGGAGCGGGCCCTGCCGGGTCAACGGCCGCCTACTACCTTGCCCAGGCCGGTATCAGCGTCACGGTGCTCGAAAAGACCAGCTTCCCGCGCGAAAAAGTCTGCGGCGACGGACTGACCCCCCGCGCGGTCCGCGAGATCCAGAAGCTCGGCCTCCCGCACCCCGAGGCCGAGGGGTGGCGCCGGAACAAGGGCCTGCGGCTGATCGCGGGCGGCCGCACGATCGAACTTCCCTGGCCCGAGGTCTCCGACTTCCCGGAGTACGGGCTGATCCGGACCCGCATCGGCTTTGACGAGGAACTGGCCCGGCACGCCCGGTCCGCGGGCGCCGTCGTGCTGGAACGCCACAGCGTCACCGAAGCGCTCCGCTCCGAGGACGGCCGTGTCACCGGGGTCCGGGCCGCGATCCTGGACGAATCCGGCCGCAAGACCGGCCAGAGCCGTGACTTCAGCGCCGACATCGTCCTCGCCGCCGACGGCAACTCCACCCGCACCGCCGTCTCGCTCGGTATGCACAAACGGGACGACCGTCCGCTGGGCGTGGCCGTCCGCACCTACTTCACAAGCCCCCGCCACGACGACGACTGGATGGAAGGCTGGCTCGAGCTTCCCGGCCGCGACGGCAAGCTGCTGCCCGGCTACGGCTGGGTGTTCGGCGTCGGCGACGGCACCTCGAACGTGGGCCTAGGGATCCTGAACTCCTCCAAGGAATTCGGCAAGCTCGATTACAAGCAGGTGCTCCGTGAATGGACCGCCGGCATGCCCGCCGAGTGGGGCTTCACGCCGGAAAACCAGGTGGGCGAGATCCGCGGCGCCGCCCTGCCGATGGGCTTCAACCGCACTCCGCACTACTCGCCCGGGCTGATGCTGCTCGGTGACGCCGGCGGCATGGTCTCCCCGTTCAACGGCGAAGGCATCTCCTACGCGATGGAATCCGCCCGGTTCGCGGCCGAGTTCATCATCGACGGCCAGGCCCGGGAGCGCGCCGGCGCGTGGGCCGGCTCTGCCGCAGCGGCCGACGCGCACTTCGCCCGGTACGCGGACTATGTGCGCGGCCAGTGGGGATCGCACTTCACCCTGGGCCGGGCGTTCGCGGCGCTGATCGGCAAGCCCGCCGTGATGAAACTGGCACTCCGGACGGGCATGCCCATTCCTGTGCTCATGCGGTTCGTGGTGCGGCTGCTGGCCAACCTC
>JBFGBS010000169.1:0-5400 GCA_041567475.1 Arthrobacter sp. | reverse complement strand
GATGCCTGTCGCGGATGCGATCGGCCTGGATCCGATCCAACTTGGCCTCATCATGATCATCAACCTCGGAATCGGGCTCTTCACCCCTCCGGTGGGAACCACCCTGTATATCTCCACTGCCATCGCCAAGGTGCCCATCGAGCAAACCGTCAAGGCACTGCTGCCGTTCTACGCTGCATCAATCGCCGTGCTCCTGGCAGTGACCTACATTCCCGCGCTCACCAGCATCGGTCGCTAGCCGCGCCTAGCCCCCACCCCGGCCCCCGCCACTGCCCCCGGGGTTCACCTTTCCAACCCAGAGGACTGCCACAATGTTCCACGCCCGATTGGGATGCTCATCAATCAGCTTCCGGCACCAGGACCTGAGCACCGCCCTACGGACCATCAGTGACCAGGGCTTCGAGGAAATCGACCTTGGCGCCCTGCCCGGCGTCTGCGATCACGTCCCCTACGATCTCGACGGGCAAGCCGTCAGCACCGTCGTGGCGGACGTCGCAGCCTCCGGACTCCGGGTCCGCTCAGTCAACGGGGATATCGGAGACCTCAATGCCGTGCTTGAGACCGCCGGGCGGTCCGCCCGTGAAAGGCACCTTGAAGCCCTGCTGAGCCTGACCAACCAAACGGGGGCGAAAGCACTGGTGCTTCCCTGCGGCGCCCTAGGCGGGAGCCCCGTCCGGAGCGTCGACGAAGATCTGGATACCATCGCCGCCCAGCTCGTTCATGCCCAGCAACGGGCAGCTGAATTCGGCGTTGAACTCTGGACGGAGTCGCTGCACTTCCTGCGGTTCTGCCGGGACCTTGAGCGCGCCGGCGAGCTGGCGTACCGGCTGGCCGGCTCCGGCGTCGGGATCGTGATGGACTTCAGCCACATCGTTGCCGCGGGTGAAGACCCGCTTGAATACCTGGACCGGCACCACGGCCGCATTTCCCACGTGCACCTCCGGGATGCGGTCCCGGGAAACATCAATCTCAGCATCGGCAACGGCGACGCCGACTTCGCCGCCGGCCTGGAGCGGCTTGCCGAGCAGGGCTACACCGGTCACTTCTCCCTGGAACTCGAAACCCGCGACGTCACGCACGAAGAACGGCCGGAAGCCGCCGTGAACGCAGCGCACTTCATCTCAAATCTCATCTGAACCACCTTTCAAGCGGCCTACCTCAACCAGCTGCCACCAAACGACCTAGGAGCATCATGAGCAATACCACCCAGCGCACCGCCGTCCTGACCGGAGCCACCTCCGAGCGTGGCATCGGCATCACTACCGCCCGCCGCTACGCGAGCCAGGGCTGGGCCGTTGTCATCCTTGACCTCGACGGCGAGAAGTCAGCCAAAGTCGCAGCCGAGATCGGCAACGAGTTCGGCGTCCGGGCCTTCGGACACGAGATCGACGTAGCCAGCGAAGGCTCCGTCGACGCCGCCTACCGGGCCGTCAGGGACGAGGTCGCCTCCGGCGCACTCCCGCCGGTCGGCGCCCTGGCCAACATCGCGGGAATCACCTCGCCTTTGCCGTTCCTGGAAACCACCCTGGAGCTGTGGCACAAGGTGATGGACGTGAATGCCACCGGCACGTACCTGGTCACCAAGGCGTTCCTGCCGGACATGATTGCCGGCGGCTGGGGCCGGATCGTCAACATGTCGTCCGTCTCGGCGCAGCGCGGCGGCGGTGTTTTCGGCAAGGTTCCGTATTCCGCAGCGAAGGCCGCCATCCTCGGCCTGACGAAGGCGCTGGCCCGTGAAATCGGAGCCACCGGCGTGACGGTCAACGCCATCACCCCGGGTGCCGTCGACACCAACATCCGGGTGGGAAGCACGGAGGAGCAGGAGGCCGCCATCAATGCAGGCATCCCGCTGGGCCGCAACGCCACGACGGAGGAAGTCGCCGCTGTCATCACGTTTCTGTCCTCCGAAGAGTCGGCGTACCTCACGGGCGCCACCATCGACATCAACGGCGGAAGCCACATCCACTAGAAGCCCGCCTGCAGCCAGAGAGCCCGCCATGACAAAAATTTTCAATAACCCCTCCGACTTCGCAGAGGAAGCCCTCGCAGGGTTCTGCGACGTCCACGCCGATCTGGTCCGACAAGTACCTGGCGGGGCTGTCCGGCGCCGTCGCCCCGCCAGCCCCAAGGTCGCCGTGCTGGCCGGCGGCGGTTCCGGACACTACCCCGCCTTCGCGGGACTGATCGGCCCCGGTTTCGCCGACGGCGCGGTGGTTGGCAACATCTTCACCTCGCCCTCCGCGCAGCAGGCCTACGCCGTGGCCAAGGCTGCGGACTCAGGGGCCGGCGTCGTCTTCACCTACGGCAACTACGCCGGGGACGTTCTGAACTTCGGCATGGCCAGTGAGCGGCTCGCCGCCGAGGGCATCCCGGTGGACAACGTGCTGGTGACGGACGATATCGCCAGCGCACCGCCGGCCGAGGGCCAGAAGCGTCGTGGCATCGCCGGTGACTTCTCGGTCTTCAAGATCATGGGCGCGGCGGCTGAAGCCGGGGCGGATCTGGCCGACGTCGTACGGCTTGGCCGCAAAGCCAACAGCCGGACCCGCACCATCGGCAGCGCCTTTCACGGCTGCACGTTCCCGGGGGCCGACGCACCGCTGTTCACCCTCGGGGACGGTCAGATGGGCCTCGGCCTGGGCATCCATGGCGAGCCCGGGCTGTTCGACACCGCATTGCCACCGGCCAGTGACCTAGGCCAGGAGCTGGTCGCGCGGCTTCTCGCCGAGACGCCGCACGATGCGGGGAACCGCATCGCCGTCATCCTCAACGGGCTCGGTTCCACCAAGCATGAGGAACTCTTTGTCCTCTGGCTCACCGTGGCTCCCCTACTCCGCGCCGCCGGATACACGCTTGTCATGCCGGAGGTGGGCGAACTGGTCACCAGCCTGGACATGTCCGGCGTCTCCCTGACCATCACGTGGCTGGACGATGAGCTCGAGCCACTATGGGCCGCCCCGGCCCACACACCGGCCTACCGCCGGGGACACGCCGTTCCGGGGTCCTCCTCGGAGATGGAAGAAAAAACCACCGACGAGGCCGTAATTCCGGATGCTTACGAGGCCTCCGAGGAGTCGCGCGGCTACGCCGCCTCAGGATGCCTCGCGGCCCTCGGCGCAGCCAGGGATCTGCTGCACGGCGCGGAAACCCGCCTCGGGGATTTGGATGCCGTGGCCGGCGACGGCGACCACGGACGCGGGATGGTCCGCGGCATCGACGCGGCCGTGGCAGCGGCCGCTGACGCCGCCGCCCGCGGCGCCGGTGCCGGGTCGGTCCTGGCGGCCGCCGGGGACGCGTGGGCCGACAAGGCGGGCGGAACGTCGGGCGTACTCTGGGGCGCCGGCCTTCGCTCCTTCGGTGAGGCCCTCGGCGACCAATCGAGTCCGGGGCGCTCAGAACTGACCTCCGCCGTCGGTGCCTTCGCGGCAAGGATCACGGACCTCGGCAAGGCGGAGATCGGTGACAAGACCATGGTGGACGCGCTGCAGCCTTTTGCTGGGACGTTCTGCCGGCTCATGGCCGACGGCGGGGACCCGCGGGAGGCATGGGCTGAAGCGGCTGCCGCGGCCACCGAAGCGGCAGAGGCCACTGCCTCCTTGCGCCCGCTCAAGGGCCGGGCCCGGCCGCTCGCGGAAAAGAGCCTGGGCACCCCGGATCCCGGGGCCACATCCCTGGCCCTGATCTTTACCGTCATGGGTCCGCATCTCACAACAGCGTCTGCGGCTCAATCGCAGCCGAAAATTCGCCAGTCCGCTGGAGAACGGTCATGACAATGGAAGGACAGCCAGTGGGGATTCGAGTCATCTTGGGCGCCGACGAAGCGGGTGTGGACTACAAGGACCGTATCGCGGAGGACCTGCGGCTTGATCCCAGGGTCAGCGAAATCATCGACATCGGCGTCAACCGCAGCGACGCCCCCGAGCAATTCACGAAACCGTACCCGTACGTGGGCATTGCGGCCGGGCAGATGATCATAGACGGTCGGGCAGACCGGGCGATCCTGTTCTGTGGAACCGGAATCGGCGTTGCCATCGCCGCGAACAAGGTGGATGGGATTCGGGCTGCCACGGCCCACGACTCGTTCTCAGTGGAACGATCCGTCTTGTCCAACGACTGCCAGATCCTCACCATGGGCCAGCGTGTGGTGGGTGTGGAACTTGCCCGCAGGCTGGCCCGGGAATGGCTGGGATACGTCTTTGATCCCACGTCCGCCTCTGCGGGCAAAGTCAAAGTCCTTACCGACTTTGAAGGCTGCTGACGCGCACTCGGCAACCATTGACCAGCACGTCGGGGCCCGACTCCCCCCGGTGCCGGTGGAAACCCCGGGCAACGACTTGCCCGGGGTTTCTTTGCCCGACGGCGAAGTCTTGAACCAAGCGTTGCGGCCCAATCCGGGATCACACATGGTGCGCGCGGAGGGAGATGGCTTCCGAGACCCATATAATCCGAATATGTCATTCACGCGACTCGACCGAGGCACCAACGTCATGCCCTCCGACCTTGAGCACCACGGCGGCGACCTGTGAGCGGCGGTCTCGTCGCCCTGCTGGACGACGTCGCCGCGTTGGCCCGCATAGCGGCCGCCTCGGTTGACGACGTCGCGGCCGGAGCCGCCAAAGCGGGGGCCAAGGCCGCCGGCGTCGTGATTGACGACGCTGCCGTCACCCCGCAGTACATGACCGGGGCGGACCCCTCCCGCGAACTGCCCATGATCAAGCGGATCTTCTGGGGCTCGCTCCGGAACAAGCTTCTGATCATCCTGCCGGCCCTGCTGCTCATTAGCGCCTTCATCCCCGCGGTCATCCCGTTCATCCTCATGGCGGGCGGCACCTACCTCTGTTACGAGGGCGCCGAAAAGGTCTGGCACAAGTTCCGCGGCCACCACGAGGCGGAGACGGAAGCGCCGGCAGTCGACCGGGGCCCGGAGGCGGAGGCCAAGGTCACCAAGGGCGCCATCACCACCGACTTCATCCTGTCCTGCGAAATCATGGTCATCTCGATGAATGAGGTGGCCACGGAGTCCCTCTTGGTCCGGGCGATCATCCTGGTCGTCGTCGCGGTCCTGATCACCGTGCTGGTCTACGGGGCCGTCGCACTCATCGTCAAGATGGATGACATCGGCATGCACCTGGCCGCCAAGGACTCCGCTGGCTCCCAGCGCGTCGGCGAACTGCTCGTCAAGGGGATGCCCGGCGTGCTGGCCGGCATCACCTTGATCGGCACGATCGCCATGCTGTGGGTTGGCGGTCACATCATGCTGCAAGGCGCCTACGACCTCGGCTGGCACGCGCCCTATGATCTGGTCCATGTCCTCGAGTCCCCCTTCGCGGGGATCGCAGTGGCGGGCGGTTTCCTGGTCTGGCTCGTGAACACCCTGAGCTCGGCTGTCCTGGGACTCAT